>JAJLKS010000139.1:0-7624 GCA_033838765.1 Alphaproteobacteria bacterium | reverse complement strand
CAAGACGCGCATCTATGAAAGCGGCCGGGCGAGGCAGGAGAAATATGGCTCCGCAAGCGACGAGCGTGATCCCGAGAGGGTGGAAGTCGCCAAGCAGTTCGTATTGTCGGGCATCGACCCTGACCGTGTCGGCGCGCGAGTGGTGGAAGCCATTCTCGACAATGAACTTTACATTTTCACGCATCCCGACATGGCGCCCCTGTTCGAGGCGCGCGCTGCCGCAATCCGGAATGCCTTTGCTCATGCCGGGGAAAGTCCGGCCCTCAAGGGCGTCGCATACAAGTCGCCGGAGAAAATTGGCCTTCTGGACAAGTGAGGGCCACCCCCGGCCTGGCAATGTGCTAGGGTGATGCCGCTGTTCGTGTATTGATGCCGCTGGAGGCCAAGCAGATGAAAAAGCTCGCAATCCTAGCCGCCGGGGCCTTGATGGCATCGAGCCTCGTGGCGGGAAGTGCCTTTGCAGCCCAGAACGTGACTGATGGCGAGCAGCTTGTTTCCGTCTGCCGCAGCCTCATCGATGGCGGGCATGCAGCCGGTTCGCAGGGTGAACCGTGCAAGGATTTCCTTATCGGGCTCATCCTGCCGCAGCAGGAGACGCTCACCATGGGTGAGCCATTCCGCGCGGAACGCATGGGTCCGAACAGCGACGAGAAGGGCTGTTTCGATCTGCCGAACGAACTCAGCTTCCGTCAGTTCGCGCAGCATGTGGTCGGGTATGCAGAAGAAAACCCCGGCATGGCCTCGCGGCCGGCCTATGAGCTTGCGGTGCGCGCACTCGAAGCCAAGTATCCCTGCGATCCGGTGTACCTTCAGTAGCGTCAGACGTTACGAAGATACCATTCGACATCGGTGCTGCTGATCGCGGCAAAGAAGCGGTCGCATTCCGCTTCCTTGATCGTCAGGAAGATATCCGCAAACTCGCCGAGGCGCTCTTTCACAAATGTCGAACCGCGCGCGGTTTCGATTGCCTTCCACCAATTGGCGGGGAGTGTCGCCTTCATCTTGCCGTAGCCATCCCCGGTGACGGGCGCGCCCGGCGCGATCTTCCGTTCCAGTCCTTCGGCTATTCCCGCAAGCACCGCGGCGAGAGCGACATAGGGGTTCGCGTCGGCGCCGCAGACACGGTGTTCAAGGTGGCGCGTTTCCGGGCGGCCCGATGTCACGCGGAGCGGTACCGATCGGTTGTCGACCGCCCATGCCGGTGCGAGCGGCGCATAGGAATTCGGTCGGAAGCGGCGATATGAATTCGCATTGGGCGCGAAGAAAGCCATGCATTCACCCATCGTCGCTTCGAGACCGCCGATTGCATTGGCGAGATGCGGCGTGAGGTTGGCGCCGTCGCCTGCAAAGAGGTTTTCATTCGTGTCATCGGCGAGCGAGACATGCACATGCATGCCGCTGCCGGAAAGTTCTGAATAGGGCTTTGCCATGAAGGTGGCCGTGAGGCCATGGCGCTCGGCCATGCCTTTCACGAGGCGCTTGTACAGAATGGCATCGTCGGCAGCGCGCATGGCATCGGCGCGATGTTCGAGAACGATCTCGAACTGGCCGGGCGAATATTCCGAAATCAGCGTGCGTGCGGGCAGACCCATCTTTTTCGCGCCATCGAACACGTCATTGAGGAAAGGGGAGAAATCCTCAAGGTCCTGCATGAGATAGGCCTGGTGATGCGCAGGCGCGAATCCATTGGGCGCGGCCGGCGGCTTGAGGCGCCCGGCCGCAGCTGCATCGCGGTCCACCAGGTAGAATTCCAGTTCGATGGCAACGACCGGCTTCACGCCAAGCTTTTCGAGCGCGGCGACGGTTCGCGCAAGGGCATGGCGCGGATCGGCGGGCGTCGGCGAGCCGTCGCGCTCATAGGATGTGAGGATCAGTTGCGCGGTCGGTACGTCGTGCCAGGGGGCATGGGTGATCGTGCCGGCCACAGGCAAACATGGGCGGTCGCTGTCGCCCTCTTCCCAGACAAGGCCCGTTTCCAGCACATCGACGCCCAGCATGTCGAGCGAGAGGATGGAGCAGGGGAGCGGCCTGCCGTCCCGATAGGCGGTTTTCAATTCTTCGGGCCGCAGAACCTTGCCGCGGGCAACGCCGGAAGGATCGGTCAGATAGGCCTGAATCTGTACCGTCTCGGGATGCGCGGCGAGAAAATCCGCCGCTTCCTTTTCCTGCGCGCGCGTCATGTTCAGCGTCCTTCCTTGCCGCAGAGGGCCTCGAGCGCCGCGCCGAAATTGGCGACCAGCTTTTCGACATCGGCTTCCGTCGTCGACGGTGCGACAAGCGTCATGTTGTGGAACGGCGTGACGAGCACATTCCGGTTGAGCAGGAAGAGATGGATCGCGCGTTCGACTGTGTGGTCGATGGCCGATGCCGCCTCAGCGCCGCTTTCGAGCGGACGTTCGGAAAAGACAAGTTCGGCGCGCGCGCCAATCTGCGTCACGGTCCAGGGGAGCCCATGCCGCGCGACTTCGGCGCGCAGCCCGGCAGCGAGCTTCTCGGCCAATGCGGTCATATGCGCGAAGTTTTGAGGTGTCATCACCTCGGCGAGGCAAGCCCTCATGGCTGCAAGCGCGAGCATGTTGCCCGAGAGCGTCGTGCCGATGCCGGAATAGCCCGGCGTCTTTTCGGCGAGGACGCGGTTCATGTCCGCCTCGACCTTTGCAGTAAAGCCGAAGACGGCGGCGGGCAACCCGCCCGCGACGGGCTTTCCGAGGACAAAGAAGTCGGGGTCGATGTTGTGCGTACGGGTATAGCCACCGGGGCCGGTTGATACCGTATGCGTTTCGTCGATGCAGACAAGCGAGCCATGACGGTGGGCAGCTGCAATCAGCTTTTCGATGAAGCCGTCCTTTGGCAGCACCATGGCGGTGTTGGTAAGCGCGGGCTCGGTCAGCACCAGCGCAATGTCTTCGCGGGCGAGGAGGGCTTCTGCCGTCTCGATGTCGTTGAATGGTGCGGCAATGCTCGTCTCCGCGATGTCCACCACCTGACCCAGCAGGCTCGGCTTCATCTTCGTCTTGCCGTCCTCAAGCTTCACGAAGGCATCTTCGACCTGGCCGTGATAGCAGCCGTCGAAAACCAGGACCTTGCGGCGGCCGGTGAGCGCACGCGCCCAGCGGACGACGGCGCGGTTTGCATCGCTTGCGGTCGCCGTCACCTGCCAGTAGGGCAGGCCGAAATGGCTGGCGAGGAGGCGGCCGACTTCCGCCGTCAGATCCGACGGCAGCATGGCGGTGAGGCCGCTCGCCGCCTGCGCGGCGATTGCCTTTGCCACAGGCTCCGGCGAATGGCCAAACATGGCGCCCGTGTCGCCAAGGCAGAAATCGCTATAGGTCAGGCCATCGACATCCGTGACCGTGGAGCCCTTTGCGGAACGGACAAAAAGCGGGAAGGGCGTTTCCCAGTCGAGCATCCAGTGAAGCGGCACGCCGCCCGGAAAATGCGCGCCGGCTTCCGCCGCCATCTGGCGCGAGCGGGGGTGCAGTTCGGCGTATCTTGCCTTTTCGGCGGCAATCAGGGCTTCGGCACGCTGCCGGATTTCCGTCGGCATGGGCATTGATGGAACTCCTTGGGAAAGCTCATTCTCTTTATCGCATGGGAGGGGGGCGCGGCTAGCCGGGCTGCGCCCTTTGGACGCGCGGCAGGCTGTCCGGTTCGCGTTCCGTGGCCTTCCATGCAACGATGGTTTTGCCACCAGAGAGAGGAGGAATACCATGACATTCAAAGGATTTCTTGCTGCGAGTCTGATCGCCGTGACGCTTCCTGCCGGTGCCGCCTTCGCACAGATGCCGCGTATCACCACCGGCGCCGAGCTTGTTTCAGCCTGCACCGTGGCGCTCAGCCCGGGTGAAGGGGCGGAGGATCGCATTGCGCGCGCCTCCTGCCACCAGTTCCTCGCCGGTCTTGTTGCGGGCGTTTATGCGTCGGTCGACAAGGGAGCGCCCATGGTTGTGCGGCGCCTTGGCGAAAACATGGATGAGGAAGCCTGTTTCCGGTTGCCCGATCAACTTGCCTTCGAGGACTTCGCAAAACAGGTGACTGCATACGCTCCGGAACATCCCGAGCTTTACCAGCGCTCCGCCTTCGAGATGGGTGCGCGGACGCTGGCGGAGAACTATCCCTGCCCGGAGTGATAGGCGCATCCGTGTGAAAAAGGAAAAGCCGCCCTGACCGGGCGGCTTTTTCATTGGAGGTGGGCTCCTCGTGGCTCCGCCGCGCCTAGCCTTAGGGGTGATCCGTTTCAGTGCTTTTGAGCTGCTTGCTGGGAAACGCCCGGCCGGAATGCGATTTGAGATATTTCTCGAAGGCGAGGGCGGTGTGCTTCTCCGGGAACGCGCAGTACCACAGCAAATCCCACGGGGCATATTTTGATGTGTGTGGGGACTTTCCGGCGTTGTGATCTGCCATGCGCTGCCGGAGATCTGTGGAGATGCCAGTATATTCCTGGCCGGGAAAGTCGATGCTGCGGATGATGTAGACGTACCACGTGCGCTGGTCTCGCCCGTCTTCGCCTGGCGGCTTCGCCGGGCACGCTTCACCCCAAGAGCCTCCACGTGGCTGCGCCTCGCGTAGCCCCTTGGGGCGAAGCGTGGTGCCCCCGGCAGGATTCGAACCCGCGACCCCCTGATTACAAATCAGGTGCTCTACCAACTGAGCTACAAGGGCATCCGTGGCGCGCAACATAGTGGCGCGCGGCATCCTCGGCAAGCGGCGGTTTGGAAGGACAGTTCCGTCTGTCCGCAGCGATTGCCGGAATTGGCTCCTGAAATATCCCGGCCTCACGCCCAGCTATGGCCCTGCAGGAAATTGCGGAGGCCGAGATGGATCAGCAGGGATCGGTAATACTCGATGTGCGCACGGGAGAACGGGGCAGCCATGCCGACTGGGTGAGACTGTTTGACGAGGTGTGGGAGGCGCCGCGCGAAAGGCTGGAGCGGCTGCTCGCACTGTTGAGCGACGACATCGTGCTGAAGGCGCCGACGCGGCCGCCGGTCTCACGCGGCAAGGCAGCGGGGCAAAAGGCATTTCTTCGCGCCTTCAAGGCCTTTCCGGACCTTCATGCCCGCTCCAGACGCTGGGCCGCATCCGGCAATGTGCTGTTCATCGAGATGACTTTCACGGCGACAATCGCCGGCGAGCTTTTCTCCTGGGACAGTGTCGACCGTTTCATTTTCCGCGATGGTCAGGCGGTCGAACGCATCGCCTTCTTTCAGGATTCCACAGCGGTCGCGCGCCGCTTGCGGCGGCATCCGTCGGGCTGGCGCCAGTTGTTCCGGCTGGTGGCGGGCTGAAGCAAATACCGATTACCGATCTCATGCATTCACGGGAGAAGATCATGAAACTCGTTACCGGACCGCTGAGCATGTTTGGCTCCAAGGCGCAGATCGCAATTGGCGAAAAGGGCCTCGACTGCGAAATCGAACTTGTGCCGTTTTCGCTGCAGCATCGCTATTCGCCGCTTCATCCCGAGGTGGAAAGGCTCAACCCGAAGAAGCAGGTGCCGCTCCTGTTCGACGGGCCGGTCGAGATTTTCGACTCGACGCAGATATTCGAATATCTGGAGCACAAGTTTCCCGCACCGCCGCTTTGGCCGGCCAGCACAGCAGATCGCGCGGAGGCAAGGCTTCTCGAGCTCAAAGCCGATGAAGTCTATTTCCAGGACTTCAAGACGCTGATGACCGCCGCAGGAAATACGGCGACGCCTGAAGCCCAGACGGCCATTGAAAACATGCGTGGTTACTACGAGGCGATGGACGGATTGCTGGCCGCGCGCGAGTGGCTTGCGGGCAGCTATTCCTACGCCGATATCGCATTCTTTTGCGCAAGCTGGTTCGCGTCGATCCTCGGCGGTGCGCCAGGGCCGGAATTTCCTCATCTGGCAGGCTGGCGCAAGCGGATGATTTCGCGGCCGGCCGTAGGCGGCACTATGAGCGGTGTTTCCGCCTATCTGGTGCAGAACGGTATTCCGGCACCTTCAGTCTGATTCAAGGGACCGTGCGGCGCCGGCCGGGCCGCGCAGCAGGCTCACCCGCGCCGGAACAGCTCATAGAGGGCGACGGCGGCGGCATTCGAGACATTGAGGCTTTTCATGTCTCCGGCCGCCGGGAGCCGGGCGAGCAGGTCGCAATGTTCTCGCGTCAGGCGGCGCAGTCCCGCGCCCTCGGCACCCAGGACGAGGGCCACCTTGGGGGACAGCTTCATTTCAGGGAGGGACATTTCACCCTCGCCATCGAGGCCGATCACTTCGAAGCCGAGCTCCTTGAGCTCCTCGATGCCCCGGACGAGATTGGCGATCCGGGCGATCTTTACCTTTTCGAGGCCGCCCGAGGCCGCCTTGGCGAGCGCTCCCCCCAGAGCCGGGCTGTTCCGTTCGGTGGTGACGAGGGCTTCGGCCCCGAACACGGCTGCGGAACGGAGAATCGCTCCGAAATTATGGGGGTCCGTGACCTGATCCAGCACGACGACCCGGCTTGCACCTTCGCAGGCATCGAAAACGTCGAGATTGGGCAGGGGAGATGTCTTCAGTGCAATGCCCTGATGGACCGCGCCAGCCGGGAGGAGGGCGGAAAGGGCTTCGCCATCCATGATTTCCGGCTGAAGATTGGGGCGGAGCCCTTGCCGGGCAAGTTCAGCCTCGGCGTTTCTTGTCATAATAAGGCGCTCGGGGTCGCGCTCCGGGTTTGCCAATGCGGCCAAAACCGCATGAAAACCATAGAGATAGGTGTCTCCAGCGCCATGGCCGCCGGCCTTGTGGGGCTTGCCGCCATGCCGGCTGCGCGGCCCGGGGGCGGGGCGTTCGCCGCCGCTGTCACGGGCTCCTGGACGGGTGGGGTTGTGTTGCTTGCGCCTGCTCATGGCGGCGCTTATATTGTGCGGACCGGGCTCTTGCAAACGCCCCCGAACAGTATGCCTTGCCGGGCCGATCGGCTGGAGGCACGCTGCGGGGGTGTTTACACTTTCGGGACCGGGATTTTAGTTGACACAAGCCCGGCAAACCTGAATAAAGCCGCGCGTGTCCGGTAGAGGCCTGCACTATCAACTGCATCCGCGAACTTATTGGGATTTCACAACATTTGACATCGGACACGGAGGGGTGCCCGAGTGGCTAAAGGGGACGGACTGTAAATCCGTTGGCTAAGCCTACGTTGGTTCGAATCCAACCCCCTCCACCACCCAGCTGCAAGGTCTCGCCGCCGGTGCATCTCGCGGATGCGCGGCGCGGCAAAGTGGCGGGAAACAAGAACGGACGGGGAGACTGAAGAGTTCGAACCAGTTGCGCGGGTGTAGCTCAATGGTAGAGCAACAGCCTTCCAAGCTGATGACGAGGGTTCGATTCCCTTCACCCGCTCCAGCCTCGCTGCAACGCAGCACCGGCCTGGCAAGCCAGACGAGACAAGCGCGGCGGCGTCGCGCTTCGGCCTGAGAGCCGAGACAATGCGCCGGACAGGACAAGACGAGACCGACAACTGAAGGTAGCTAGACGCCCATGGCCAAAGAGAAGTTTGAGCGGAACAAGCCGCACTGCAACATCGGCACGATTGGTCACGTTGACCATGGCAAGACGTCGCTGACGGCGGCGATCACGAAGGTGCTTGCGGAGACGGGCGGCGCGACCTATTCGGCGTAT
>JAJLKS010000138.1:0-9744 GCA_033838765.1 Alphaproteobacteria bacterium | reverse complement strand
CAGAGGCGGCGTCAGCGTCGAAGAGGCGAAGTCGTTTTCCGTGTAATAGGTCCTCGAGAAGATAGGCAGCACGCTTGCGATGAAAAGCGGCAGGTCGCGCGTCTGGTTGCCGGTGAAGGAAATCTCGAGCGTGTGTGCGTCGCGCGCCTTCGCGCTCTCCATTTCCCGAAGGTTCTGCGAGATCAGCGGATGTCCCTGGTCCTTCAGCAGCGTAAAGGAGAAGGCGGCATCCTCCGCCGTCAGCGCAGTGCCGTCATGGAAGCGTGCTTCCTTCCGCAGATGGAATGTGAGCTTCCGCCCACCGGCCGATGCCTCGACGCTTTCGGCAACAAGCCCGTATAGTGCATCGGGTTCGTCATAGGCGCGCGCCATCAGCGTGTCGAATATGAGGTTCAGCCCCTGCGGCGCCGTGCCTCTAAGCACATAGCCGTTCAGCGTGTCGAAAGTGTTGAACGAGGCGTTGAAGGCGGCAGTGGGACCGATCTGCGAGAACGTGCCGCCCTTCGGTGCCTGCGGGTTCACATAGTCGAAATGCGTAAAGTCCGGTCCGTATTTCAGCTCGCCGAAAATCGACATGCCATGCCGCTTCTCGCCGGCACGGGCAATCCCGCCGGGCAGCAGCGCCGCCAATGAGGCACCGCCCGTCAGCGCCAGAATCTCGCGCCGCGAAATCCCCTGCCGCAACGTCATTCGCTCTCTTCCGCTTGCGGCGCGCTCTCGTCCATCCACCAGATGGTGGGAAAGCCGATATTATAGGCCGGCATGGTTTCCGGGTGCTTCAGCCGCGACCAGTAGGCCGCGCGCGTCACGCCCGCATACCATTGCGGCACGACATAGTGCCCTGCGAGCAGCACACGATCGAGCGCCTTCGTGGCGGCCACAAGGTCGGCCCGGCTATCGGCAAAGATGATGCGTTCGATAAGCGCGTCGATCGCCGGATCGCAGATGCCGATCACGTTGCGGCTGCCCGGCCTCTCGGCGGCTGCACAGCTCCAGTAGTCGCGCTGCTCGTTGCCCGGCGAAACCGACTGCCCGAATGTCTGCACGACGATATCGAAATCGCGATTGTCCTCGCGGTTCTGATACTGCGCCGTATCCACCACGCGAATGCTGGATTCGATGCCAAGCCGCTCCAGCGCCTGCCGGTAGGGGCCGATGATGCGCTCGAATGTCGGTTCCGCCAGCAGGAACTCGACATTGAACGCCTCGCCCTTTTCGTTGACGCGCTTGCCGTCCTTCACTGTCCAGCCAGCCTCATCGAGAAGCTGCGCCGCGCGGCGCAGATTGGCGCGGTTGTTGCCGCTGCCATCCGTCACCGGATTCCTGAATTCCTGCGTGAAGACTTCCGCAGGCAGCCGGTCGCGGAACGCCTCCAGAATTTCAAGCTCGCGCCCTTCCGGCAGTCCCGTCGCCGCGAGATCTGAGTTGGAAAAATAGCTGTAGCTGCGCGTGTACTGCTCGTAGAACAGCGTCCTGTTCATCCATTCGAAGTCGAAGGCCCAGTTGAAGGCCTCGCGCACGCGCGGGTCCTGGAATTTTTCGCGGCGGATATTGAATGCGAAGCCCTGCATGCCCTGCGGGTTGAGCGAGGGGATTTCCTCCTTCTTCAGATCGCCGCGCCTGACGGCAGCAATCTCGTAACCGGTCGCCCAGTTCCGCGCGCTGTTCTCGATGCGGAAGTCGAGCCGGTTTCCCTTCAGCGCCTCGAGCGCCACGGTGCCGTCGCGGTAATATTCGAAGCGGATGCGGTCGAAATTGTTCTGCCCGATCGTCACGGGCAGGTCCTTCGCCCAGTAGTCTTCCACCCGCTCAAACGTGATCGAGTGGCCTGTCGCCACCGCGCCCACCCGGTAGGCGCCGCTGCCAAGCGGCGGCTCAAGCGTCGTCTCCGCAAAATTGCGCTCGCGCCCGCGCGCATCCTTCCCCTGCCAGTAATGCTTCGGCAGAACGGGCATCTGGCCGACGATCTGCGGCAGCTCGCGATTGCCCTTTTCATCGAAGCGGAAGGTCACTTCGCGCGCGCCGGTTTGCTCGGCGGAGGCGACATTCGCGTAATAGGCGCCGAAGAAGGGGTCGTTTTTCTTCAGCGTCTCGAGCGTCCAGATCACATCTTCGGGCGTCACCGGCTCACCGTCATGGAAGCGCGCGCCCTCGCGCAGCACATAGGTCACGGATGAATAATCCGCCGGGTGGCGCACGCTTTCGGCAAGCAGGCCGTATTCGCTGGTCGGCTCGTCAAGGCTCCGTGCCATCAGCGTATCGTAGATGAGGCCAAGCCCCGCCGCCTTCTGGCCCTTCACGATGAAGAGGTTGAGGCTGTCGAAACTGCCGATCACGCCATAGCGGAGCAGCCCTCCCTTCGGCGCATCCGGGTTCACATAGTCGAAATGCGCAAAGTCCGGCCCGTATTTGAGTTCGCCGAAAAGCGACGAGCCGTGACGGGGCGCTTCCGGGTCGAAATCGGGCGAAAGGAACGGGTCGGAGGCGACGATTTCGGTCGGCCTTTCGGCAGCGCCTGCGCCTTCCTGCGCCGCGCTTGCGCCTTCCAGTTCGCCTTCAGGCGCGCTCGAAGGGCCGGACATGAAATGGAAAATCGCCGCCACTGCAATGACTGCAAGCGCCGCCGCGCCAAGCACTGGCCTGGTCATCAAACCACGCACACTCCCTCTCCCTCTTGTCCGGCAGCCCGTGCCGGACATGTCGGGCCGCCGTGCCGCATCCCCTCGGATCGCTTTATTATTGTGACCCGTTTTAGCCCGTAAAGCCCGTTAAAACAAAGTCATCCGGCGCGAAACGCCACTGAAACACCCCTGAAACACATGGCACAAAAGAAAACGCGCCCGGATTGCTCCAGGCGCGTTTGTCTCATCGGCTCGCCGGTGCTTATTCGGCGGCGTTCTCGCCGGCCGGGGCTTCCTCGCCGCCATTCGCGGGGGCTTCCTCGGCGGGCGCCGCAGGCGCTTCCGGCAGCGGCTTGTTGGAGCCGAGCGTGTTGAGATAGACGATCAGGTCGGCGCGCTCCTGCGCATCGCGGATGCCCGCGAAGCTCATGATCGTGCCCGGCAGATAGCCGCGCGGGTTCTCGATGAAGTGGTCGAGCTCCTCGAAGGACCAGGGCTCGCTGCTCTTGGCCTGCATGGCGGCCGAATAGGCAAAGCCCGCCATATGGGCATGCGGCGCGCCGACGATGGCATAGAGATTCGGACCGATGCGCGCCGGGCCGCCTTCCTCGAAGGTGTGGCAGGCGGTGCACTTGCGCGAGGCGCGTTCGCCGCGGCCGGCATCGGCCTGCGCGAGCAGCGTCGCAAAGGGCACTTCCTCGACCACCGCCGCGCCGCCGCTTTCGCCGCCCGCCTCGGCTTCCGCCACCGCATAGGCCTGCGGGTTGGCTTCTTCGGTGTGATAGAACATGCCCGCCAGAATGCCGATGGTCATGATGAAGAGAATGGACCCGAGCACTGCTCCGGCGATCTTGTTGAATTCGAATGAGTCCATTGGCTCCTGCTCCGGCCGGTTCGTTGATTTCTCGGCGGGTTTGGCCTCGGTACGAATGGGATCGCACAGGAAAGGGTCGTTTTGCCCTTCAGGCGAGGCCCCCCGCAGAATTGCGCGGAGATTAGCCGCTTCCGCCGCTTCGCCGCAAGCCGTATAAGAGCGCCAAATCCGCGTGAATCAAGGAAATTGTGCCGCGCGGGTGGCCCATTCCGCCCGGTGCTCCCGAAGGCGAGGATGCAGGGCTTTGGAATTGCGGCGATCCGCCGCACCATGGCTGAACAATATTCGCGGAAGTGCCGCGACAGGGGATGAGACATGCCGGATCGCACGGCCATGAAGGGAAACGACGCCGCCGGACACCCGATCGTGGTGATTCCCGCGCGCATGGCCTCGACGCGCCTGCCGGGCAAGCCATTGGCCGATATCTGCGGCGCGCCCATGATCGTCCAGGTCTGGCGCCGCGCCATGGAGGCGGAGATCGGCCGCGTGGTCGTCGCCGCCGCCGAAGGCGAAATTGCCGATGCGGTCCGCGCCGCGGGCGGCGAGGCGGTGCTGACAGACCCGGACCTGCCGTCCGGTTCCGACCGGGTCTGGCAGGCGGTCTGCGAACTCGACCCCGAAGGACATCATTCCATCGTCATCAATGTGCAGGGCGACCTGCCGACGCTCGATCCAGCCCTGCTCCGCACCGCCTATGAGGCGCTGATCCGCCCCGGTGCCGACATTTCCACCCTCGCCGCCGAAATCACGGTGGAGGAGGAGCGCACCAACGAGAATGTGGTGAAGGCCGTCGCCGCTTTCGAGGGAACGCGCCTTGCCCGCGCGCTCTATTTCACGCGCGCCACCGCGCCCTGGGGCCCGGGGCCCCTCTATCATCACATCGGGCTTTATGCCTATCGCCGCGAGGCGCTGGCGCGTTTCGTCGCGCTTCCGCCATCGCCGCTCGAGAAGCGCGAAAAGCTCGAGCAGCTGCGTGCGCTCGAAGCGGGCATGTCGATAGAAGTGGCGCTCGTTGACACCGTTCCCCTCGGTGTCGATACTCCCGCCGACCTTGAAAAGGCCCGCGCGGCGCTTTCCCGGAGATCGGTGTAATGACGGATGGCGCCTCGCCGGAAAATACAATCGCCTTCCAGGGCGAGCCCGGTGCGAACTCGCATATCGCGGCCCATGAAGCCTGCCCCGATATGGTCAGCCTCCCCTGCGACACATTCGAGGATGTCTTCGCCGCCGTGAACGAGGGCCGCGCGCGGCTCGGCATGATCGCGGTGGAGAACTCTCTCGCCGGCCGCGTCGCGGACGTGCATCACCTCATTCCCGGCGCCGGCCTCTACATTGTGGGCGAGCATTTCCTGCGCGTGCATCATCAGCTGCTCGGCCTCAAGGGCGCGAAGCTCGATGATCTGAAATCCGTTCACAGCCATGTTCATGCGCTCGGCCAGTGCCGCCGCGTGATCCGCGAACTTGGGCTCAAAGCCGTGGTCGCTGCCGATACGGCAGGCGCCGCCCGCCAGATCGCCGAAGCGGGCGATCCCTCGCGCGCCGCACTCGCCTCATCGCTTGCCGCCGAAATCTACGGGCTCGATGTGCTGCGCGCCAATGTCGAGGATGCCGAGCACAACACCACGCGCTTCCTCATCATGGCGAAGGAGCCGAACGACGCCGAGCCTGAAGACGAGCCCGTCATCACGAGCTTCATCTTCCGTGTAAGGAACGTGCCCGCCGCGCTCTACAAGGCGCTGGGCGGTTTCGCAACCAACGGCGTCAACATGACGAAGCTCGAAAGCTATCAGCTCGAAGGCACCTTCAATGCGAGCCAGTTCTACGCCGATATCGAAGGCCACCCCGCCTCGCGTCATGTCCGCCTTGCGCTGGAAGAACTCGAGTTCTTCACCAGCGAGCTGCGCATTCTCGGCGTCTACAAGGCACACCCCTACCGCGCGGCCATTGCGCCGGGCGAGTAGGCGGAGTAGGCGGGGTCAGACCTGCCCTTCCGCAAATGCCTTGATGAGCTGATGCGCGATCGCGAAGGCCGGCGGCAGCCAGATCGTGCCGTCGCCCTCTCCGGCGAGAATTTTCCGCGCTTCCTCGCGCGTGATCCAGCGCCCGCCCGAAAGCTCCACCCCATCCACCTTGAATTCCTCGGAGTCCGCCACCGCATGGCAGCCGATCATCAGGGATGAGGGATAGGGCCAGGGCTGCGTGGAGTGATAGGTGACGGTGGAAACCGAAATTCCCGCCTCTTCTTCCATCTCGCGCGCCACCGCCTCTTCGATCGATTCGCCGGGCTCGACAAAGCCCGCCAGCGCCGAATGCATGCCCTTCGGCCATATTTCCTGCCGCCCCACGAAGCACTTCTCGCCATGCGTCGCGAGCATGATGACGACGGGGTCGGTGCGCGGGAAGTGCTCTGCCTTGCAGGACGGGCAGACGCGCTTGTAGCCCGCTTCCGCCATCTCGCTCGCCGCGCCGCAGACCGAGCAGAAGCCGTGGCGGCTGTGCCAGTCGATCATCGATTTCGCCTGCGCCATGATCGCAAGTTCCGTCGGCGTGATCTCGCCCGCCATGGCAAGCCCGCGCAGATCCTCGAATGCGCCTTGCCCCTTGAGCGCCGGATGGTTTTCCACATCCTTCGTGCCGCTCACATCGGCCGCGAACAGCGCCTTGCCCCGCTTGTTGATGCCGAGAAAGACGGTGATGCCCTCGCCCGCGAGTTCCGGCAGGAGCGATGCCGGCGTCCAGCCGATATCCTTGCCCTGGGAGGGCTGTGCCTCCGGCAGCACGAAAGGCTCCCAATCGCGCCGCTTCTGGCGGCGGAACGGCACGAAGAGGCTTGCCGGGTTCTTCAGCTGCTCATCGAGCCAGACCTTGTCGGCCCGGCGATAGCTCGCGCGGTCGAGAGGATTATTGGCAAAAATATTCGGATTTGCGGGCAGGGCCATTGGCGTTTCCGGGCTTTTTGTTGAGTTTCGAGGTGGCGCAGACTGGCACAGGGCGCAAATCCGCTCAATCTCCTGTTGCGGTGCCGCGGGATTCGTCCCCAAGCCTTGCATCCGCCGCCCATTCCCCTGATATAGTCCCCTCGGGAGGCTGGCGCGGACGAGTCCCTCGCCAACCCGGTCAGGTCCGGAAGGAAGCAGCCGTAACGAGTTTCGCTCGGGTCGCTGTCCAGTCTCCCACCCGTTTCCAGCCATTTGCCTCAAAGGAGCCCGCGATTTCCATGGATGACGGCGTGGAAAATCTCGCGGCCCATGATGATGAGGCGCCCCACAGGCCCGATCCCGCGACCGAACCCGGCTTCGATCTCGGCGATGCGCCCGCGCCCGCAAAACAGGCTGCCGCCAGCGGCTATCAGGTTCTCGCCCGCAAATACCGCACCACCGTTTTCGAGGATCTGGTCGGCCAGGAAGCGATGGTGCGCACGCTCCGCAACGCGTTCGAAACGGACCGCGTCGCCCATGCCTTCATGCTGACCGGCGTGCGCGGTGTCGGCAAGACGACGACCGCCCGCATTCTCGCCCGTGCGCTCAACTATGAAAAGCCGGGCGTGGACAAGCCGGCGATCCATATGGAAGGCCCCGGCGTTCATTGCGAAGCGATCATGGAATCGCGCCATGTCGACGTCATGGAAATGGACGCGGCTTCGCGCACCGGCATCGACGATATCCGCGAGATCATCGACAGCGTGCGCTACCTGCCGGTTTCCGCGCGCTACAAGGTCTACATCATCGACGAAGTGCACATGCTCTCGAAGCAGGCCTTCAACGGTCTTCTGAAAACGCTCGAAGAGCCGCCCGCCCATGTGAAGTTCATCTTCGCCACCACAGAAATCCGGAAAGTCCCGGTCACGGTTCTCTCGCGTTGTCAGCGCTTCGACCTGCGCCGCCTGTCGGTCGATGAACTGGCGGGGCTTCTCGGCAAGGTCTCACGCCAGGAAAACGTGGAGGCGGAAGAAGCCGCCCTGAAGCTTATCGCCCGCGCGGCCGATGGTTCCGCGCGAGATTCGCTCTCGCTGCTCGACCGGGCCATCGCGCATGGCGAGAACGGCGTCCGCGAGGCCGATGTCCGCGACATGCTGGGGCTTGCCGACCGTGCCCGCATCTTCGATCTCTTCGACCTCCTGATGAAGGGCGACATCGGCGGCGCGCTGACGGAGCTTCGCGCGCAATACGATGTCGGCGCAGACCCCGCCGTCGTCCTCTCCGATCTTGCCGAACTCACCCACTGGCTGACGCGCCTGAAACTTGTCGAAGGTGCGGCCGACGATGTCGCGATGTCGGAGACGGAGCGCCGCCGCGGGGCGGAAATGGCGAAGGCGCTTCCCATTCGCGTCCTCTCGCGCGCCTGGCAGATGCTGCTCAAGGGTCTGACCGAAGTGCAGGCCTCCGCGCTGCCCATCGCCGCCGCCGAGATGGTGCTGGTGCGCCTCGCCTATGTCGCCGACGGGCCGGGACCGGAGGAATTGCTCGAACAGCTGAAAGGCAGCGGCGGCACAGGCGGTCCCGCGCCCTCGCGCGCCGCCGCGCCGCCTCCGGACGGTCCGCGCGCGCAGCTTCGCGCCGTCTCGAGTGTCCGCACGGAGCCGCGCCCCGCGCCCGTGCAGGCGGCGCCCGCTCTCGTTCTTTCGAGCATCGAGGATGTGCTGAAACTGCTCGCCGAGCGCCGTGAGGTGAAGCTCAAGGGCATTCTCGAGGCCGGTGTCCGTGTCGTGAGTTTCGAGACCGGCCGCATCGAGATCAGCCCGCTTGAAGGCACGCCCGCATCGGTCGCAAGCGAATTGTCCGAGGCGCTGTCGAAGGCGACGGGCGCACGCTGGTTTGTGTCGATCGCGCGCGGCGCCGTTGCGCCCGCACCCACATTGCGCGAGCAGGCAAAGTCGCGCGAGGAAGCTGCAAAGGATCGCGCGAAGGAAGACCCGCTGGTAAAGGCGGCGCTTGCGGTTTTTCCCGGCGCCGAAATCGTGGATGTGCGCGAGCCCGGCCTCGAATTGCCGCAAGGCGAGGAGATCATGCCGGCCGATCCCGACGATCCGGGCATCGACCCGGATGCCTTCGCCGCCGAATATGACAACAGGGAGCCCGACGCGTGAAGAATATGTTCGACATCATGAAGCAGGCCCAGCAGCTTCAGTCCCGCATGGCCAGCATGCAGCAGGAACTGGAAGCGGCCGAAGTCGAAGGCCGCGCCGGTGGCGGCATGGTGACGATCGTCATGTCGGGCAAGGGCGAGGTGAAGAAAGTCGCCATCGACCCCTCGCTGATGAAGGAAGACGAGCGCGAAATCCTCGAAGACCTCATTGTCGCCGCCTGCGCCGATGCGAAGTCGAAGGCCGAACAGCTTGCCGCCGAAAAGATGAAGTCGGTCGCGGGCGGCCTGCCGCTGCCGCCCGGCCTCGGGCTCTGAGCTCATGGCCGTCACAGGGCCGGAGATCGAGCGCCTGATCGGGCTGCTTGCGAAGCTGCCGGGTCTCGGCCCCCGCTCCGCACGCCGCGCCGTTCTCCAGCTCATCAAGAAGAAGGAAACGCTTCTCGTGCCGCTTGCCGCCGCCATGGGCGATGCGGCGGAGAAGGCGCGCATCTGCTCCACCTGCGGCAATGTCGATACGCAGGACCCCTGCGCCATCTGCGCGGATGCGGGCCGCGATCCCGCCGTCCTCTGCGTCGTGGAGGAGGTGGGCGATCTCTGGGCGCTGGAGCGGGCAGGGGCGCACAAGGGCCGTTATCACGTGCTCGGCGGCGTCCTCTCCGCGCTCGATGGCGTCGGCCCGGACGACCTCAATATCGGCAAGCTCGTCGAGCGGCTTTCATCCGGCGAGGTGCGGGAGGTCGTGCTTGCGATGAACGCGACCGTGGACGGCCAGACCACCGCGCATTACATCACCGACCGCATATCGGGCCTCGGCATCGCGGTTTCGCGTCTCGCGCATGGCGTGCCGGTTGGCGGCGAACTCGATTATCTCGACGACGGCACACTCGCCGCCGCCATGAAGTCCCGCCGCCCGTTCTGAGCCTGCGCTATTTTTCTTTCGCGCCCCAGTAGTTTCGCGTCATCGCGAACACGGCCGGCGCAAGGATGAAGAGCGCGATCAGGTTGGGGATCGCCATCATGGCGTTGAGCGCATCCGCCATGTTCCACACAAGGTCGAGGCTCGTCACCGCGCCCACCGGAATGGCAAGCACCCAGACGATGCGATAGGGCCAGATCGCCTTCACGCCGAACAGGAACTCCACCGCCCGCTCGCCGTAATAGCTC
>JAJLKS010000137.1:0-2515 GCA_033838765.1 Alphaproteobacteria bacterium | reverse complement strand
GCAAGGCGCTCTATGTGAACCCCGCCTTCACCGAAAAGTTCGTCGGCATGACGAAGCGCGAAAGCCGCCCGCTTCTCGACTTCCTGTTCGAGCACTGCACGCAGGAGCCCTACACCTGCCGTTTCCGATGGACGAAGAACGCCATCGCCTTCTGGGACAATCGCGCCGCCCAGCACTTCGCGCTCAACGACTATCATGGCCACCGCCGTCATATGGAGCGCGTTACGGTGAATGGCGACCGCCCTTTTTGATCCTCGCGCAGATGTGACGGGCGTTGCCCATGTGCACCGGCTAGACTCTCCTCAACGCAATGGGAGCCGCCGATGGAATCCGTCTATTACGTCCTGACCTATGCCTGTCATCGCAAGTGCCGGCATT
Source organism: Alphaproteobacteria bacterium (assembly GCA_033838765.1). GTDB lineage: Bacteria > Pseudomonadota > Alphaproteobacteria > Parvibaculales > Parvibaculaceae > Parvibaculum. The sequence continues at coordinate 2,137 of JAJLKS010000137.1, read as the reverse complement.
GCTACGACACGCGATTCCGGCCCTATGTCCGCGACGAGCTGAGTGCAGTTGTCGGCGAGGGGACGGCAAATTTCCGCCGCATCGTCGCAAACCTGCCCGACAGCATGATCTATCGCGACCCGTCGAGGCCGAATGCCGATGGCTCGCCCTCCGAACGTATCGGCCGCATCATCATGGCGGGCGGCGAATTGCTGATCGATCCGGTGCGCGAAGCGCTTTTCTATCCGGCAATGGACGCCGTACGCGAGAAGTACGGGCGCAACGCCCGCATCAGCATGCAGACGACGGGCGATGTGCTCACGCCGCGCATTCTCGACGAGATGTGCGAACGCGGCGTCTGGATGGTCGCAATCGCAAGCCTCGACGACTATCACGTCGGAATGGAAGGCACGAAGCGCGAGCCCTTCGTCGCAAACCTCACCGCCATGTTCGAGGCGGCAGGCTTCTCGGCCGTACCGGACCCTGCCACTGGCCGCGACCATCTGCTCGAAGATGGACCCTTCTATGTCTTCTTCGGCGCGCAGCCCGGCAAATGGATCGCCGAACTCTGGCCCCGCGGCCGCGCCTGGGAAAACGGCCTTTCCAGCGCCACCATGGCAACGAATTTCTGTGCACGCTGGTCGGGTGCAAAGAATTTTCTGAACCATGGATATGCAGGCTCGGAAATCGCCATCGAGCCGAATGGCGATGTCTTTCCTTGCTGCCTGAAAACGAAGCTGCCCATCGGCAATCTGCTCGATGAACGCCTCATCGATATTCTCGACAGCCTGAAAGGCCACCCTGTTTTCGAGGCTCTGAATGCAGGCGATCCTCTGCATATGGGCGAAACGCTTGGCTGGAATGCAGCGCGCTTCGAAGCCGCCTCTCACACGAAGACGCCGCAAGGCGCGCCCTACGCCAATCTCTGCATCGGCTGCGACCGGCTGCATGAAGAAGTGCTTGGCCCGGTGCTGGCCGAAATCCGCGAAAACCGGATGAGGCGTGCCGCAGGTTAACCGAAATGCTGCTTTTTCCTTGGAACGGTCCGCCGCTCCGGGCATCATCGCGGCGTTGAATCGGAGCGGGGAGGGGAAACGTGACCGGATCATCCGCAAGACTGCTCGCTGCCGCCGCGGCAGCCTGGCTCAGCTGCAGCGCTGCTTTAGCGCAGGTCTCTCTGCCACCGGAGGGCGAGCCGGAAGCACGCGGGCTCGCAATTGCCGAGGAAATGGACCGGCGCGATCGCGGCTGGGGCGATGCCACCGCCGAGATGAAGATGATCCTCACCAATGCAGCAGGCGCCACCAGCGAGCGCGAGCTGCGGCTTTCCATGATGGAACGCAGCGGTGAAGGCGAAGGCGACTGGAGTCTGATCGTCTTCGACCGCCCTCTTGATGTGGCAGGCACCGCCCTTCTCACCCATGCCTATGTCGCGAAATCCGACGACCAGTGGCTCTTTCTTCCGGCCGTGAAGCGCGTGCGCCGCATCTCGTCGGCCAACAAGTCCGGTCCCTTTGTCGGCAGCGAATTCGCCTTCGAGGATCTGGCTCCGCAGGAAACCGGCAAGTTCACCTGGGTCTGGCTTCGCGACGAACCCTGCGGCGAGCGCACCTGCCACGTCGTCGACCGCACTCCTGCCTATGAAGGCTCTGGCTATACGCGCCAGACCGTCTGGATCGACACGGAACACTATCTGCTGCGCAAGATCGACTACTACGACCGCAAATCGTCGCTCCTGAAAACGCTGACCGCCGGCGAATACGACAATTATCTCGACAGCTACTGGCGGCCGCGCGATCTCGATATGGTCAACCACGAAAGCCGCAAACAGACGAAACTTCTCTGGCAGAAATACGAGTTCCGCACAGGTTTGAAGGAAGGCGATTTCACGCCCGCTGCGCTGGAGCGTGCGCGGTAGCGGCAGTCGCCGTGCCGGCAGGCCGCCGGCTTCGTTGTGTCGGTTGCATTCGGGGTTCTGGACGTGGGGTTTGACAGGGGTAAAGGGAACGGAATGACGCTCGCGCTCGCCGCGGCGGCCCACGCCCTGACTGCGCGGCCCGCCGCGGCGCAAAATGACACCCTGCCCGGATAAATCGAACCGCAACTCCGCTTATACACCAACACCCCGAAAACCACCCCCCAGAAGCACACGACTCTA
>JAJLKS010000136.1:0-1576 GCA_033838765.1 Alphaproteobacteria bacterium | reverse complement strand
GCAAGGCGGCGAGGCGCTTCACGGACATAATGTCAACTTATAGCTAACTGTTTCATATATTTTGTTTATTTATTACTATCCATTAAAACACATTTTGTCAATTTATATATTTACATTTCTGATGCGGAACATGGCCCCACCTCATGTTTCAATCCTGTGTCGGCAACCCGCCCTTTCCGCTATCCTCCTTCCCAAAGCCATTAGAGCCATTTCCGGGAGGGAAACCCCATGAGCCATTCGACCAGCCATGACATCGTGATCCGCGGCGGGACCGTGTTCGACGGGACGGGGGCTGCGCCGCAAGAGGCGGATGTCGCCATTTCGGGCGGGCGCATCGTGGAAGTCGGCAAGGTGACGGCCAAGGGCGCGGAAGAGATCGACGCGAAGGGGCAGATCGTGACGCCGGGTTTCGTCGATGTGCATACGCATTATGACGGCCAGGTCACCTGGGACCCCTATCTCCAGCCCTCCACCTTTCACGGCGTCACCACCGCCATCATGGGCAATTGCGGCGTCGGCTTCGCGCCCTGCAAGCCGGAGCAACGCGAATGGCTGCTCGGCCTCATGGAAGGCGTCGAAGATATTCCGGGTACGGCGCTTGCCGAAGGCATCAAGTGGAACTGGGAGAGCTTCGCCGAATATATGGATGCGGTGGAAGCCTCGCCGCTGGCGCTCGATGTGGGATTGCAGGTACCTCACGCCGCGGTGCGCGCCTATGTGATGGGCGATCGTGCGCCGGCGCTCGAACCGGCGACGGAAGCAGAGACCGCCGAAATGGCGAAGCTCGTGGTCGAAGCGCTGGAGGCCGGCGCGCTCGGCTTTTCCACCTCGCGCACGGTGAAGCACAAGGATGTGAAAGGCGGCTCCACGCCGACGCTGAAGGCCGAAGCGATGGAACTCCACGGCATTGCCCGCGCGATGGGCAAGGCCGGAAAGGGCGTGCTGCAGCTCATTGCCGATTTCAAACAGACCGATGAGGAATTCGCCATGCTGCGCGGCATGGTGGAGCTTTCCGGGCGCCCCATGTCCATCACCATCGAACAGGACGACCGCTGGCCGACGGTCTGGAAGCGCGTGCTCGACAATATCGCCGCCGCCAATGCGGACGGGTTGCCGATCCGCGGTCAGGTGCCGCCGCGCGCAACGGGGCTCCTGCTCGGGCTCACCGCCTCGCTCAACCCCTTCATCATGCACCAGACATTCCGCCAGATCTGGGGCGCGCCGCTCGATCAACAAATGAAGGCGCTCAGCGATCCCGAATTCCGCGCGAAGCTCCTCGCCGAAGAGCCCGCCTATCCCGCGGGCGAAATCATCGAGATGCTCTGCGTCGCCTATCACAAGATGTTCTCGCTCGGCGAACGGCCGAACTACGAGCCGTCGCCGGAGGAAAGCGCAAAGGCCGTGGCGGAGCGCACCGGCAAGCATCCGCGCGAGGTGGTCCTCGACTGGATGATGGAGCGCGACGGCAAGGCGCTGATCTATTTCCCGCTGATGAATTATCACTGCGGCAGCCTTGCCGATGTCGAGACCATGCTGACCCATCCGAACACGGCCTTCGGGCTTTCGGATGGCGGGG
>JAJLKS010000135.1:0-2369 GCA_033838765.1 Alphaproteobacteria bacterium | reverse complement strand
GCGCCAAAAATTCGGTCACGCAGGCTCGCGAGCGGCAGCAGGAGCTGGCTCAGCAGAAACAGGGCAAAGGCGCAGCAGGCCATATAGCCGTCCCTCCCTCCGGGACTTTTTCATTGAGAAGAGTGTGGAGCAGGTCCGGTCTTGCGGTCCAATCGGAATGGCTTTCGGATTTATAGGAATTTCCTATAATTGGTGCCGGCTCTGAGGGAGGAGGGGCCGGAATATGGATCTCGACGTCAGGCCTTTGCGCTGTTTCGTCGCCGTTGCTGATTTGCAGTCGTTCAGCCGTGCGGCGGAGCGGCTCAATATCGCTCAGCCCACGCTTTCGGCACAGATCCGCGAGCTCGAACGGATTCTCGGTTTCGAGCTTTTCATCCGCACCACGCGGCGGGTTGATCTTTCCCCCCGCGGGCGCGCCTTTCTCGACAGCGCACGGCGCATGATCGATGAGAGCGACAGGATGAAGCGTATCGCCGAACGCTTGCTGCGATCGGAAAAACACCACCTCAGCATCGGCGCTGCCTTCTACACGATCGATATTGGGGAAAGGGTACGGCTCCTAGAAGGTTTCATCGAAGCGCATCCCGATATTTCCATCGACATCGACACGCGCTGGCAAAGCGAGCTGATGCGCGGTCTCCATTCCGGAGCGGTAGATCTCATCCTGATGATCGGTGTTCCCGTGGCGCAGGCAGAGCTTGAGGGGATTCTTGCGCGGGAAGAAGGCTCCGAACTTCTATACCGGAACGATCTCCGGCGCCTCGTTCTCCGGCGCGAAAAAGTGCGGCTTATCGTGCCGGAAGATCACCCGGCGGCAGGTTTCGATCCGGTGCCGCTCTCCGCGCTCAAGGAGAGCCGCGTCTCGATGCTTTCGCCCGCGCATGGTGCGCCGGTAACGGAACCGATCGCACAACTTCTGGACTCGGCCGGCGCAACGACGGTCGTGCCACCCGAACCGCACGGGATCGGTGTCGAGCGTTATGGACGCCAGTTCCGGATTCCCGCCGTCACGCTTGGATGGTTCGGCGAGCAGGACGCACCAGGCGGTGCGCGAATGGTCCGGCGGGACGTCGAAGGGCTCGATATGGAGACGGCGTTCGTCCTTGTCGGTCATGCAGACAATCGCGCGGCGCCCGTCGAAAAGTTCTGGCGGTTTGCCGATGCGTTCTCGTCCGCGCGATGAGCAGCCTTCGCCTCAGTGGCGGAAGTGGCGCATGCCGGTCATGACCATGGCAAGGCCCTTTTCGTCTGCCGCGGCGATCACCTCGTCGTCGCGCATGGAGCCGCCGGGCTGGATGACGGCGGTGGCGCCTGCTTGCGCCGCCGAGAGAAGGCCGTCGGCGAAGGGGAAGAAGGCATCCGATGCGACGACCGAGCCGATGGTGGCGGGCGTCTTCTCGCCTGCGGCTTCCGCCGCATCTTCCGCCTTGCGGGCGGCGATGCGGGCTGAATCCACGCGGCTCATCTGGCCTGCGCCGATGCCGACGGTGGCGCCGTTCTTCACATAGATGATCGCGTTCGACTTCACGTGTTTGCAGACGCGGAAGGCGAATTTGAGGTCGGCCATTTCCTGGGCGGTCGGCGCGCGTTTCGTCACGACCTTGAGGTCGAGTTCGTCGATGCGGCCATTGTCGCGGGACTGGACCAGCATGCCGCCCGCCACCGCCTTGAAGTTGAGGCCCGGTGCGCCCGCATCCGGCAACCCGCCGGTGACGAGGAGGCGGAGGTTCTTCTTCGCGCCGATGATGCGGCGTGCGTCTTCGTCGGCGTCCGGCGCGATGATGACTTCGGTGAAGATGCGGGCGATCTCTTCGGCCGTCTCGCCATCGAGGGGCATGTTCGCGGCGATGATGCCGCCGAAGGCCGAGACGGGATCGCAGGCGAGCGCCTTCCTGTAGGCATCGGCAAGCGACGTGCCGGTTGCGACGCCGCAGGGGTTTGCATGCTTGATGATCGCGATGGCGGGCGCAATCTCCGGATCGAATTCGCCGACAAGTTCGAAGGCGGCGTCCGTGTCGTTGATATTGTTGTAGGACAGTTCCTTGCCCTGAAGCTGCACGGCATTGGAAACGCCGGGGCGGTTTTCGCCCGAGACATAGAAGCTCGCGATCTGGTGCGGGTTCTCGCCATAGCGCAGCGTCTGCTTGAGGCTGCCGCCAAAGGCGCGGTAGGCGGGCGCCGTCTCGCCGATCGCATCGGCCATCCAGTTCGAGATCGCGGCATCGTAGGCGGCGGTGCGGGCATAGGCCTTCTGGGCGAGCTTCGTGCGCAGCGCCAGCGAGGTGCCGGACTTGCCGCGGATTTCGGCCAGGACCGCGTCATAGTCCGATGCATCGACGACGACCGCAACATAGGCATGGTTCTTTGCC
>JAJLKS010000134.1:0-1768 GCA_033838765.1 Alphaproteobacteria bacterium | reverse complement strand
CGCCCTCGCATGTAAAAGGCGATAGTCGTGCCATGGTCGCGCTCGAGGACCATATCCGTTTCCACCGGGAACTGCTGGCAGGCGATATCATGCATATGCGTTCGCTCCCTGTTGAGTTGCGCGATCGCACGCTGGTGAGCTTCCACGAATTGTTCAATTCATCCACGGGCGAAGTCTCGGCGACCGTCACCGCGGTCTCCGGTCATTTCGATCTCGATGCGCGAAGGCTTATTCGCTGGCCGGACGAGGCGAAGGCGCGTGCGGCGCCCTTCCTCGGGCCATTGCCGCCTCATGCGGAAGCCCGCGGTGTCGAGCGGGAGAAGCGCTTGCCCGATCTGCATCTCGAAGACGCGGATCACTTCGTCGAAATCTATCGCGGCGCCGTCATGCCCTGGGAATGCGACGATTTCGGCCACATGAATTCCCGCTTCTACATGGCGCGTTTCTCCGATGGCGCCGGTCACCTCTGGCAGGCGATCGGCTTCGGCAAGCGCGACATGCTGGACAGACGGCGCGGCACGGTGGTCCTCGAAATGCGTCTCAACTATCGCCGTGAAGTCAGCTCCGGGACGATGCTCGTGGTTCGCAGCACGCTCACCCGCATCGAAGGCAAGACACTCACCTTCGTTCATTTCATGTTCGATGCCGAAACGGGCCTTCTCGCTGCGACGGGCGAGGCGATTGCCGTCATGCTCGATCTCGATGCGCGAAAGACAGTCGCCTTCACGGATGAGGAGCGCGCCGCCATCTTGCCGCATGTGAGGGCACTCGCGTGAGCGGCATGATCGATACCTACAAGGGCTATGTCTCGCTGCAGGAATGCGACGAGATGGGCCATATGAACATTCAGCACTACATCTCGAAAAGTTCGGACAGTTCCTACAATCTGCGTGTGGCGCTCGGCCACGCCGCACTCGATCAGGCGGCATCTGGCCTGGGCTATGTCGCGCTCGAACACCACATCCGCTTTCACCGCGAGCTTCGAGCGAGCGATTTGGTCACCATCCGCTCCGGCATCGTGGATATCCGCGACAAAACCATGCGCATCTATCAGGAGATGCGCGAGGCACTCGATGATCGACTTGCCGCAACCTATGTGGTCGATACCGGATGTCTCGATCTCGAAACGCGGCGCCTCGCGCCATGGCCGGATCGGGTGCGCGCGAATGCGGAAAAGTTGCGCGTCTCCCTGCCGCCGGAAGCTGAAGCCCGTTCGCTGCCGCGAGAGGCGGTGGAGCGTGACGTCTCGCTCGCCCGCGCCGATGCGCAAGGCATGGCCGAAACGAACCGCTCCGTCGTCAACACATGGGAATGCGATACGAACGGGCACATGAATGCCCGCTTCTTCATGGCGCGCTTTTCCGATGCGCAGGGACATATGTGGGCACATGCCGGGCTTGGACGCCACGAGCAGGCGGCGCGTGGCCTTGCCACGGCAACGGTCGAGATGCGCCTCAATTATCTGCGGGAGTTACGCGCGGGTGAAACGCTTTTCGTGCGAACCGCGATCCTGAAGACCGAGGGAAAGACGCTGCGCTACCGCCACTGGCTCTTCAGCGGCGATACCGGAGAACCCGCCTGCGCGGCCGAAGGCGCCGCGCTTCTCTTCGACAAGACAACGCGCAAGGCCGTTCCTCTGCCGGAGCCTATCCGCCAACGCCTCTAGAAAATTCGCAATCAAGAAACGGAAGAAAAACATGAGCGAGATGATCGAAGTCGCAAGGTCGAGCGTCCAGACATGGGAATGCGACCAGATGGGGCACATGAA
>JAJLKS010000133.1:0-1015 GCA_033838765.1 Alphaproteobacteria bacterium | reverse complement strand
AGCCCTCGCATGTTACGAGTTCCCGAGAGGCATTTCGCTGTGAGCGTGAGCCTTTTTCTTGCGGGCCATTTTCTTGGGCCGTTCCCGGATAGTGGTTTCAAGAGGCAAGATATGTCTGGTGCTTCTCCTCAGGCTCCCGCTGCGCGCGGATACGCCCTGCCGCGGGCCGGTATAGCGGCCTATATCCCCTGGATCGTTCACGTCCTGATCGCGTTTCTCGCGCTGCCGGCCGGGCTCATCCTGAATGTCTTTACATTCGACGCGCTTCGCCAATCCTCGCCCGATCTGATCCTCTTGTGGCTGGCGCTCGGCATCTGCGTTGCCGTGCCGCTCCATCTCGGCCTGATCTGGTACTACCTCGCCTATGTCGCGCGGCGGAAGCGGGCAAGGCGCATTCTCGCAACCTGGCCGGACCTGACCGGCGAGTGCCTTCCCCTCGGCGCCCCCATGTCCCTGCAACACGGCGTCGATCTTGAGGCGGGCCGCTTTTCCTGCCTTCTCGTGGTCACACCCAGAGGCTTCGGCATCACGCAGCACAATGGCCTGGCGCGGCATCGCGGGCGCCTGCGCATCGACGGCACACCGCTTGAGCCACTCATTCCATTCAGCTCAATTGCCAATATCTATGTCGATTATGTCGACAAGGCGGTTCTTGACGGCGAGCGGGAGATAGACCGCCTTGCGAGGAAGCTTGCCTCTTTCATCTTCTCTGCCATCAACTTGCAGCACATGTGGATCCGCGCCCAGCTCACGGGGGCGGTGCTCACCATCAGCCTGAAAAATGGTGATGAGTACGCCTTTGCCCTGCCGGAATTTCCCGATCGCGCTGTGACATCGGCGGCCATCGAGAATGCTGCCCTGCACGATCCGCGGGTCGAGGTCACGCCGGAAATGCAGGGAGTCCTGTCGATCGAGACATATGCCGAATGGCTCGCCGATCGCGTCCAGGCGATTGCCGCACGAAACCCGGTTCGATGAAGGGATGGACTGGAGCGGGTGAAGGGAATCGAACCCT
>JAJLKS010000132.1:0-3105 GCA_033838765.1 Alphaproteobacteria bacterium | reverse complement strand
GCGATGCGGCGGCGCTGGCCGAGGCGCTCACCCGAGTGCGCGCCTATCTGCGCGGCCAGCTTTCGAAGGAAGTCACCTTCAAGTTCATGCCCGACCTCTCCTTCGAGCCCGATACTTCCTTCGACAATGCCGAGGCGATCGACCGCCTGCTGCACCGGCCCGAAGTTGCCCGCGATCTTGGGCCCGAAGTCGACGAGGACTGAGCGCAATGGCACGGCGCAAGAAAGGCGATCCGGTCTCCGGCTGGGTCGTTGTCGACAAGCCTTTGGGTCCTACCTCCTCCGATGTGGTGAACAAGGTCCGCCGCGCCTTCAACGCGCAGAAGGCCGGCCATGCCGGCACGCTCGATCCGCTGGCGACGGGTGTCCTCCCCATCGCGCTGGGCAAAGCGACGAAAACCGTCCCCTTCGTCATCGACGCGACCAAGGGCTACCGCTTCACCATCCGCTTCGGCGAGGAGACCTCGACGGACGATGCCGAGGGCGAGGTGGTGCGGACAAGCCCCGCCCGGCCCTCCGATGCCGAAATCGGGGCCATGCTGTCCCGCTTTCAGGGGCCGATCGAACAGGTACCGCCTGCCTTTTCCGCCATCAAGGTCGATGGCGAGCGGGCCTATGCCCGCGCCCGTGCGGGCGAAACGGTCGAAATGAAGCCCCGGCCGGTCACAATCCATGAAATCCGCCTGGTCTCGCGGCCCGATCCGGACCATGCCGACCTGGAAATCCTTTGCAGCAAAGGGACTTACGTCCGCTCTCTGGCCCGCGATCTCGCTCTCGCGCTCGGCTCGGCGGGGCATGTGTCCGCGCTCCGGCGGACCCGCCATGGCCCCTTCCGCGAAGAGGCCGCAATTCCGCTGGATAAACTGCTCGCCTTGGGCCATATTGCGCCCGCTCCCGGCCTCGGGGCCCATTTGCTTCCGCTTGAGACCGCGCTGGACGACATCCCGGCGCTGGCCATAGGCGCGGAGGATGCGGCCCGATTGAGAAAGGGTCAGGGAGTTTTGTTGCGCGGGCGTGACGCACCCATCCTGTCCGGATCGGTTCTGGCCACCCATCGGGGAGACCCGGTGGCGCTGACCGAATACGGACAAGGTGAGCTTCGCCCCGTGCGCGTGTTCAATCTCGTTTCATAGGAGAACCCGATGTCGATTACGCCGGAGCGCAAAGCTCAGCTCATCAAGGAATTTGCCGGCAAGGACGGCGACACCGGCTCCCCCGAGGTGCAGGTCGCGATCCTCACCGAGCGTATCGTCAACCTCACCGAACACTTCAAGGGCCACGCGAAGGACAATCATTCCCGCCGCGGCCTGCTTAAGATGGTGAGCCTGCGCCGCAGCCTTCTCGACTATGTGAAGAAGAAGGATCAGGCGCGTTACGAAAAGCTGATCGCCCGTCTGGGGATTCGGCGGTAACAGGGTGCCTGGTGCCCTACCGGTTCTGCTTTGCACGGCGCCTGCCTGGGAGATTCGTTTCGAATCTCGCAGGCAGGCGTGCGTCTTTCAGGGCCGCTGAATAGAGACACTCGTCCGTTTACGGACGGCTCTCGCAATCGGACCCGCCGCCTCCCGTCTCGCGGCGCCGGGTTCCGGGCCTTGAAGGCCCAGGTGCATTCGGTGCGATTGCGATATCCGTCCTTTTGTCCGGCCGCGGAAGAAGCGGCAGAAAAGCGGCCGCCGCATGATGGTGGAAGAACGCATGGATAGCGGGGCCGCGGAACAGGAAACCGATATGTTTGAAATTACACGCGAAGAAATCGAATGGGGCGGCCGTCCGCTCATCCTCGAAACGGGCAAGATCGCCCGCCAGGCCGATGGCGCCATCATGGCGACCTATGGCGAAACCACGGTGCTCGCCACCGTCGTCGGCGAACGCAAGCCGAAGCCGGGCCTCGATTTCTTTCCCCTGACCGTGAACTACCAGGAAAAGACCTATGCCGCGGGCAAGATTCCCGGCGGCTTCTTCAAGCGCGAAGGCCGCCCGAGCGAAAAGGAAACGCTCGTCTCGCGCCTGATCGACCGTCCGATCCGTCCGCTCTTCATCAAGGGCTTCAAGAACGAGACGCAGGTGATCGCGACCGTTCTCTCCCACGACATGGAGAACGATCCCGATATCGTTGCGATGATCGCCGTCTCCGCCGCGCTCACGATTTCGGGTCTGCCTTTCCTCGGCCCCATCGGCGCCGCCCGCGTCGGCTATATCGACGGTGAGTACAAGCTCAACCCGATGATCGACGAAATGCCGGAAAGCGCGCTCGATCTCGTCGTCGCCGGTACGACCGATGCCGTGATGATGGTGGAATCGGAGGCGAAGGAGCTTTCCGAAGACGTCATGCTCGGCGCCGTCATGTTCGGCCATCGCGAGTTCCAGCCGGTGATCGACATGATCATCCGCATGGCCGAGAAATGCGCCAAGGAACCCCGCGCCGTCGATATCAAGGACAACTCCGCGCTCGTCGCGAAGGTCCGCGAGCTCGCCGAAGGCGATCTGCGCGCCGCCTATCAGCTGAAGGACAAGGCCGCCCGCCACGAAGCCATCGCCCAGGCGAAGGACAAGGTGAAGTCGGCGCTCTGCAATCCGGAAGATGCGAATGCGGTTCCGGAAACGGAAGTCGGCGGTGTCTTCAAGGAAATCGAGAGCGACATCGTCCGCAACTCGATCCTCGACACCAAGACCCGCATCGACGGCCGCGACCTCGAAACGGTCCGCCCGATCGTCTCCGAAGTGGGCGTGCTGCCGCGCACGCATGGCTCCGCGCTCTTCACGCGCGGCGAGACGCAGGCCCTTGTGGTGGCGACGCTCGGCACCGGCGATGACGAACAGTTCATCGACGCGCTCGAAGGCACCTACAAGGAAAACTTCCTGCTGCACTACAACTTCCCGCCATTCTCGGTTGGCGAGACGGGCCGCGTCGGCTTCACCGGCCGCCGCGAAGTCGGTCACGGCAAGCTCGCCTGGCGCGCGCTGCGTGCGGTGCTTCCGCCCAAGACCGACTTCCCCTACACGCTGCGCCTCGTCTCGGAAATCACCGAGTCGAACGGCTCGTCCTCCATGGCGACCGTCTGCGGCTCCTCGCTCGCGATGATGGATGCGGGCGTGCCGCTGAAGC
>JAJLKS010000131.1:0-5123 GCA_033838765.1 Alphaproteobacteria bacterium | reverse complement strand
AGCTTGTCGAGCATGGCGCGCTTCAGATGCTGGCGCGACATGCGGGCATAGTCGCTCTTCATCTGCTCGGAGAGCGCCTCGCGGAGCTTTTCGAGGCTTTCGAGGCCGAAGCGCTTGGCGAACTCGTCGTCCACCTTCACTTCCGCCGGGGCCTTCACTTCCTTCACCTTCACATCGAAGACGGCATCCTTGCCGGCCAGATGCTCCGCGCCGTATTCGGCCGGGAAGGTCACCTTCACCTCGACGTCGTCGCCAACCTTGGCGCCGACAAGCTGTTCCTCGAAGCCGGGAATGAAGCGGCCCGAGCCAAGCTCCAGATTGGCATCCTCGGCGGAACCGCCATCAAAGGCGACGCCGTCGATCTTGCCCACGAAATCGATCGTGAGGAGGTCGCCCGTCTCGGCCTTGGCGCCTTCGGCACGGGCTTCGAAATTCTTCTGGTTCTCGGCGAGGCGCTTCAGGGCCTCATCGATTTCCTCGTCCTTCACGTCAGCGGTGAGGCGCTCAAGCGAAACCTTTGAAAAGTCGGCCAGATCGAAAGTCGGGATGACTTCGAAGCTCATCTTGAAGGTGAGGTCGGACTTGCCGTCGATCACATCCTGGATTTCGCCTTCGAGATCGATCGAGGGCTGGAAGGCGGGGCGAAGGGATTCACCCTCGATCGCCTTCTGGGTCGATTCGCCGACCGTCTCCTGGATCACCTCGCCCATGACCTGCTTGCCGAAGGTCTTGCGCAGATGGCTGAGCGGCACCTTGCCGGGGCGGAAGCCCTTGAGGCGGACCTGGTTTTTCAGCTCGTCGAGCTTCGCGCCAAGCTTGGCTTCAAGATCCCGAGCCGGAACCTGAACCTTCAATTCGCGCTTCAATCCGTCCGCGTTCGTAACCGTGACCTGCATCGTCCAATCCATTTTCATGTGCCGGGCTTCCGGCCTGGTGCGGGCGGAGGGACTCGAACCCCCACGCCTTGCGGCACTGGAACCTAAATCCAGCGCGTCTACCAATTCCGCCACGCCCGCGAGAAGGGCGCAGGCGTGACCCCGAAAGGCCAGCCGGTCCCCAATTTGGCGCTCTCTATATCAAGGGCATGGGGCGAACGCCAGCAAAAGCCGCGAATTTGGATGAGAGGCTCAAAGCGCAGGCAGGAGATCGCGGAATACGGCCGGGAGCATCTCCGGCAGGTCCTCGGAAATGAGGCCGGGGCCGAAATAGCGGCCCGCCTCGCCATGGAGCCAGACGGCGGCGGAGGCGGCCTCGAAAGGCGGCATCCCCTGCGCCAACAGGGCCAGCACGATGCCGGCAAGCACGTCGCCGGAGCCTGCTGTGGCAAGTTCCGGCCCCGCATTGCGCGCGATGGCGGCCCGGCCATCCGGAGCGGCGACCACCGTATCGGCGCCTTTCAGGATAATGACGGCGGCGGCCTCGGCGGCTGCCTTGCGGGCGCGGTCGAGCTTCGAACCGCCCTCCTCAACGATTTTCGGAAAGAGGCGCGCGAACTCGCCCTCATGCGGCGTCATCACCACGGGGCCCGCGAAATAGCCCTTGATAGCGACAAAGAGGTCGCGCGGGATTTCAGCAAATGATGTGAGCGCATCGGCATCGAGCACGGTGGCTGCGCCGGAGAGGAGCGCGGCCAGCACATTCTCGCGCGTGGCGGGGCCGACGCCTGCGCCAGGGCCGATCAGCAGCGCGTTCTTGCGCTTGTCCTCGAGAATGGCGGTCAGATCGTCCGCTCCGTCGAAGACCTGCAGCATGATGGATGTCAGGTGCGATGCGTTGATGAGCCGCGCCGAGGGCGGCGACGCAACGGTGACGAGACCGGCACCGGCACGGAGCGCGCCGCGCGGGGCACGGCGCGCCGCGCCCGTATGCGATGCGCCGCCCGAGACGACGAGCGCATGGCCCTTCGAATATTTGTGGCTGTCGAGGCGCGGGCGCGGGAAGGCATGAGCCCAGAGGGGCGGCGCGTTCACGAATGCCGATGGTTTGATTTCGCCAAGCAATGCGGCGTCGATGCCGATATCGGCGACTTTCACATCTCCGCAATACAAGCGACCGGGCAGCAGCAGGTGCCCGGGCTTCGCGCGGAAGAAGGTGACGGTGAGCGAGGCGGCGAAGGCCGTGCCACGCAGTGCACCTGTGTCGCCATCGATCCCGCTCGGAACATCGACCGCGACGACGGGGATGCGCGCCTTGTTGATGCGCCCGATCGCATCCGCGGCGACGCCTTCGATGTCTCGGGCCAGACCGGCGCCGAAAATTGCATCGACGACGAGCGATGCGCCGCGTCCGGCATCGGCGTCGAGCGCATGGATCGCGCCCGGCCAGCGATCGGCGGCGATGGCGGCATCGCCCTTCAGCCCATCGCGCCTGCCGAGCAGGAAGAGACTCACAGGCCAACCCTGCTCCGCCAGCAGACGCGCGACGACGAAACCGTCGCCGCCGTTATTGCCCGGCCCGCACAGGACCGACACCGGCCCCTGCCGGAAGCGCGCGGCAATCTCCCGCGCCACGGCCGCGCCCGCATTCTCCATAAGGGTGATGCCCGCCTTGCCGCGCGCAATGGTCATGGCGTCCGCGCGCGTCATCTCGGCGACGGAGAGAAGTTCGATGGAATCAGGGGGCGGTTTCATGGCCGCACTATAGACCCGCAAATGCGGCAGGGAATTGATGATTTCGGGGCGCGGATCAATTCACCTTCGTATCGGCTTCCCTGCCCTGCTCTACAAGTTTCAAAGCTGCGCCGGATGTCTCGAAAACAGTCACGGAGCAATTGTCGGGGCGGAAGGTGACGAGGCGGTCGTCGCCGGTGGCTAGGCCGGCGGCGACATTGATCGCGATGAAGTGGGAGAAGATGACCGTGTCTTCCTTCAGTTCCGTCAGAGCTGCGCCAACAGCATTGCGCCAGGCGACGAGATCGAGCGCGCCATTGCCGTTGTTCTCCGGCAGATTCGCCTCGGCCCAGGTGCCGGCCATCAGGCGGCGGAGCCAGACGCCGCGCTCGGCAAGGTCTTCGACGGCGGACGGAACTTCGGCGACCCGAGGCTCGATATAGGGCACCCGGCCCCAGAGCGTTGCCAGGGGCTCGCTCGTCTCGCGGCAGCGGCGGAGCGGAGACGTCAGGATCGGGAGTTTCCGCCCGACCTTCCCTTCGATCTCGCGGGCGACGGCTTCCGACTGGGCGCGGCCCTTGGCGGAAAGGCCTGGGTCCATATCGGCGTCCCAGCCGGCCGCGGCCTCACCGTGACGGATCATGTAGATGGTGGGCATTTTTCTCGTCCTGCTTCAATTCCGAATGCCCGTTTGTCGACGAGGCGGAAGCGGATTGCAAGTTAGATGGAAGTGAAGGTCCGAACGGGCTAGCCTTTCCATAAGCGACTCATCAGAGGAGGCCACCATGTCCCAGACGCAGCCGCCCGCCGTTCAGCCCGCACAGGGTGAGCTCGATGCCGCGAAGCTCGTCTATATTCTTTATTTTATCGGCGTTGTGACGGCCATCACCGCTATTGCGGGCGTCATTGTCGCCTATCTTAAGCGCGGTGACGCGCCAGCGATTGCCGCCTCGCACTATACATTCCAAATCCGCACATTCTGGATCGGGCTTCTTTTCAGTGTGATCAGCGCGGTAACGCTGGTCATCGGCATCGGCTTCCTGCTCGGACTGGCCACGCTCGTCTGGTACCTCATCCGTTCGATCAAGGGCTTCATGCTCTCGCTCGATGGCAAGCCTGTGGCCGATCCCGAAACCTGGCTCTGGTAAGCAAAACGCCGCCGGAAATTTCCCGGCGGCGCTTTTCAGTCAGGCGATATTGCAAACGTCAGAAGGCATAGCCGAGGCGGACGCCCGCATTGGTGAGGCCGTCGTTCTGGTCGCAAAGCGAAGCATTCGACATGTGTTCGACGCTCGCCATGATCGAAAGCTGCGGCGTGATGCGATAGCCAATAGAGCCGCTCTGGTGGAAGTTCGCCCGGCAGCCGAAATAGCGTTTGTCCGGACGATTGCCTTCAAGGTCGCCATCGTGGATTGCGCCGCCAATGGCACCGTCGATGAAGAGATTGTCCGTGAGATTGAAGGTCCAGCCGAGCAAGTCGAAATAGACAAGGCTCGTTCCCGGACCGCCACTCAGCGTGCCGCCAAGACGCGGGCGCGGATTGCCGGCCCATGAGAGGAATTCCGGCGCCTCGAAAACCAGCTCGACATTGATATCCGCATGCTCGTCTTCGTTCGTCGTGCTGAAGGGATCGTGAGCGAAAATTCCGCCCCGGATTTCATCGACGAAGGCAGATGCAGGCGCAGAAAAAGAAGACAGACCGAGGCACAAGGCAGCAAGGCCGGCCGCGAGGCGGCGTCCAAAAAGTTCAATCGGCAAAGGATCCCCCTGATATCCGAAACAGACTTGCAAGCGCTTATGGCGGGTTGGAACGGAACGCACCCCGTATTGCGCCCCATACACCGGAAGCCGGTAAGCCAAACTGACCATATCACGCTGAATCGCCACACTGGCAGTGTGAAAATGTCACAACCGCCCAATGTTCCGGCAGAATCGTTTCCGCGCCGTAAACTATTCCGGCGTGAAAAGGTTAACGCCGCCATCCGCCGCGGCCTTCACCGTCCCGGGACGTCCGAGCTGGTCGCGGGTGAGCATGTCCTGCAGCGTGGCCGGGTCGCTCGGCGTATGCGCGACGAAACGTGCGTCGTTTTCCGCCAGGCGGCCAAACAGGATCGCGAATTCAGGGCCGCCACGGCCATGAACCACCGTGTAGGTCTCGATCTTCGCCTTGCCGTTCGGCTTTTCCTCGACCTTCGGGTGTTTCTCGGCATCGATCTCGGCCTGATAGGTTGCCGGGTTCTCGCGCTCCCACTTACCCTCGCGCGGCGTGGTCGAATAGAGGCCGAGGCCGTGCTTCGTCACATACCAGCCATTGGAGGTGACGAGGCCCTTCGTGCCAGGCTTCGCGCGGAGCTTCTCCACCATGGTGGCGATTGAGTGCATGACATAGTTGTTACCGGCGCCGCCGAAATAAGGCAGGCCGCCCGTGACGGTGAGGGCACGCGGATCGTCCTCTGCAATGCCGAGCTCATTGCGGCCGATCTGCACGGCGGACGGGAAGCAGGAATAGAGATC
>JAJLKS010000130.1:0-8655 GCA_033838765.1 Alphaproteobacteria bacterium | reverse complement strand
CGGCTCTATGCCGAAGATCCGGGCAAGAATTTCCAGCCTTCGTCGGGCCTGCTGACCGAGGTTTCATTCCCGGATGGCATTCGCGTCGATGGCTGGATTGCGACCGGCACGGAAGTGACGCCTTTCTACGATCCGATGCTTGCAAAGATCATCGTGAAAGGCGCGACGCGGGCAGAAGCGGCGGAAAGGCTTGCGGCGGCGTTCGATGCCTCGTCGGTCTATGGCATCGAGACCAATCTCGACTATCTTCGCGGTCTTGCGCGGTCCGATGCGTTTCTCGAAGGCCGGATGCTCACCTCGACGCTTGGCAGGCACGAAGCGGCAAGCCTTGCCATCGATGTTCTTTCTCCCGGCGCGCAGTCGAGCCTTCAGGACTGGCCGGGCCGTATCGGCTACTGGAATGTCGGTGTGCCGCCATCGGGGCCGATGGACCCGCTCTCGCACAGGCTTGCGAACAGGCTGGCCGGCAATGCGGAAGACGCGGCCGCACTGGAAATGACGCTTGAGGGGCCGACGCTGCGTTTCCGCTGCGATACCATCGTGGCGCTTGCCGGCGCCGAGATGGAAGCGTCGCTCGACGGCGAAGCCGTATCCTTCTGGCAGGCATTCGAGGTGCGGCGCGGGCAAACGCTCACGCTCGGCAAGGTGAAGGGCGCGGGGCAGCGGGCCTATCTCGCCATTCGCAACGGGTTCGACGCGCCGGTCTATCTCGGATCGCGCTCCGCGTTCACGCTGGGACGCTTCGGCGGCCATGGCACAGGCGCACTGAAGACAGGCGATGTCTTGCGCATCGCAAAAGCCGGTGCGGCGGCACCTGCCGTCATGACGCCTCTGCCTGGCTCGGCGCGCGTGCCGCTCGCACGCGAATGGGAAATCGCAACGCTTTACGGGCCGCATGGTGCGCCGGACTTCCTTCTCGATGAGGATATCGAGACGCTGTTCAACACCGCCTACGAGGTCCACTACAATTCGGCGCGCACGGGCGTTCGCCTCATTGGCCCCAAGCCAAAATGGGCGCGAAAGGATGGCGGCGAGGCGGGGCTTCATCCCTCCAACATCCATGACAATGCCTATGCCGTCGGCACGATCGACTTCACGGGCGACATGCCGATCATTCTCGGGCCGGATGGGCCGAGCCTTGGCGGCTTCGTCTGCCCGGCAACGCTTGCCAAATCCGAACTATGGAAGCTCGGCCAGTTGAAGCCGGGCGACAAGGTGCGTTTCCACCGGATCACCGAGGCGGAAGCGGGCGAGCTTCGCCGCATGGAAGAGACATGGGTGAAGACGCTGTCGCGTCCTGCAGCGCCGCTCGCCCGGCAGGCAAAAAGGGAAGATGCCGTTCTTGGACGCATCGGCGACCTTGAAACGGAAGTCACCTACCGGCGCGCGGGCGACGATTATATCCTGATCGAATACGGCCCCATCGTTCTCGACTTCGCGCTGCGCTTCCGCGCCCATGCCATGATGATGGCGCTCGAGGAGCGCGCGCTGGAAGGCATCATCGAGATGACGCCGGGTATCCGCTCGCTGCAGATACATTTCGATCCCGACGTGCTGCCCGCGCGGAAGCTGCTTTCGATCCTCGAGGAGGTGGAACGCGCCTTGCCGGCCACGGCCGATATCGAAGTGCCGAGCCGTATCGTCCATCTGCCGCTGTCCTGGGACGACGAGGCCGCGCGCGAGGCGGTGCGGAAATATGAAACACTGGTGCGCCCGGATGCGCCCTGGGTGCCCTCCAATATCGAATTCATCCGCCGGATCAACGGCCTCAAAAGCATTGCCGATGTGAGGCGCATCGTCTTCGAGGCGGATTACATGGTGCTCGGGCTTGGCGATGTCTATCTCGGTGCGCCGGTTGCGACGCCGCTCGATCCGCGCCACAGGCTCGTCACCACGAAGTACAATCCGGCGCGGACATGGACGCCGGAGAATGCGGTCGGTATCGGCGGTGCCTACCTCTGCGTCTATGGCATGGAGGGGCCGGGCGGCTATCAGCTTGTCGGCCGCACGGTGCAGATGTGGAACAGCTGGCACAGGACGTCGAATTTCGAAAAGCCCTGGCTTCTGCGCTTCTTCGACAGGTTGCGTTTCTTCCCGGTTTCGGCGGAAGAGCTGCGCGAGGCGCGCGCTTCATTCCCGCATGGCCGATATGAAGTGAGGGTGGAAGAGGGCACGTTCCGGCTCAGCGATTATTTCAGTTTTCTCGAGAAGAACGCCGAAGAGATTTCCGCCTTCCGTGTCTCGCAGCGCCGTGCATTCGAGGAAGAGCGGCACCGCTGGGAAGAACAGGGCCTCGCCATGTCGGCGATGGAGCCGGAGCCCGCAGCGGACGAAGGCGTTACCGATGTGCCGGATGGCGGCCGTCTTGTCGAGGCAGGTGTGCCGGGCAATGTCTGGTCGATCGGCGTTCGGCCGGGCGATGAAGTTGCTGCCGATCAGACGCTGGTCGTGCTCGAATCCATGAAGATGGAAATCGAGGTGAGGGCGCCTGTTGCGGCGCGTGTGCATGAGGTCCATTGCGCGCCGGGCAAGATGGTGCAGGCGGGGCAGGCGCTTGTGACGCTGGTGCCTGTCGAGGCTGCGGCGCCGAAGCTGGAGGCCGCATCGTGAAGTCGCTCGTCTTTTCCCTCTCGGCGCTGCGCGCGGCATTTGCCGGGGGCCTCCGCGCGGAAGATGTGGCGCGCGAGGCGCTGGCGCGGGCCGACAAGTTTGCCGATCCGGCGGTCTGGATTTCGCGGGTTCCGCCGGAAGATGTGATCGCGCGCGCGACTGCACTCGATGCGCTTGCGCCTGCGCAGAAGGCGCTGATGCCGCTTTTCGGTGTGCCTTTCGCGGTCAAGGACAATATCGATCTGGCAGGCCTTCCGACCACGGCGGCGTGTCCTGCGTATGCCTATATGCCGGAGAGAAATGCGGCCGTCGTGGAGCGGCTCATTGCGGCAGGCGCCATTCCGCTCGGCAAGACCAATCTCGATCAGTTCGCGACCGGCCTTGTGGGTACACGCTCGCCGCATGGCGCGCCGCGCTGCGTCTTCAATACGGACTACATTTCGGGCGGGTCGTCTTCCGGTTCAGCTGTCGCCGTCGCAGGCGGCATCGTGGCCTTTGCACTTGGCACAGATACGGCGGGCTCGGGCCGTGTGCCCGCCGCGTTCAACAATATCGTGGGATTGAAGCCGAGCCGCGGTCTCATCTCCGCAAGCGGCGTCGTGCCTGCCTGCCGGTCGCTCGACTGCGTATCGGTGTTCGCGCTGACGGTCGCAGATGCTTCGACGGTATTCGATATTGCGGCGGCGTTCGACGGGTCCGACATATATGCAAGGGCGAGAATGCCGGAAGCGCCGGTATCTCTCGAAGGGGGCTTCACCTTCGCCGTGCCGCGCGCCTCCGATCTCAAGTTCTTTGGCGATGACGATGCCGCCCGGCTCTTCGAGGAGGCCATTGCCCGTTTCGAGGAACTGGGCGGGCGCACGCGGCGTATCGATTTCTCGCTTTTCGATGAGGCGGCGGCTCTGCTCTATGAAGGCCCCTATGTGGCGGAGCGTTTCGCGGCGGCAGGGTCTTTCATCGAAGCCAATCGTCAGACCGTCGATCCGACCGTCGGCGGTATCGTGCTGGCCGCGAAGGAGAGAAGCGCCGCCGAGCTTTTCGAGGCGGGCTACAAGCTCGAGGCGCTGAAGCGCCGCGCATTGGCACTGTTTGCCGGTATCGACTTCCTGATGGTGCCGACAACACCCACCACCTATCGCGTGAGCGAGGTGATGGCGGATCCGGTGAAGCTCAACAGCCGGCTCGGCACCTATACGAATTTCATGAATCTGCTCGATCTCTGCGGGATTGCGATTCCGGCAGGCTTCAGGGAGTCGGGGCCGCTCGCGGGTCTTCCTTTCGGTGTGACGCTTGCCGCGCCCGCCTTCGCCGACATGCGGATTGCCGCATATGCATCCGCCTTCGAGGCGGCGCAGGGCCTTGCCCCCGGCGGTCCGCGGGAGACGGCGGCGGATGATGACGGCTTTATCGAGCTTGCCGTGGTCGGCGCGCATATGTCCGGCCTGCCGCTCAATCACGAACTCACCTCGCGCGATGCGATGTTCGTCGAGCGGACAAGAACGGCGCCTCACTATCGCTTCTATGCGCTGGCAGGCGGGCCGCCTTTCCGGCCGGGACTTGTCCGCGCCGGCGAAGGCGGAGCCGCAATCGAGCTTGAGGTCTGGCGTGTGCCGCGCGCGGCATTCGGCAGTTTCATGGCCGGTGTGCCGCAGCCGCTTTGCATCGGCACGCTCGATCTTGCGTCCGGCAAGAAGGTGAAGGGATTTCTCTGCGAGGCGAGCGGGCTCGACGGTGCGGAGGAGATTACGGCCTTTGGCGGCTGGCGCGCCTTCATGGCGGAGAAGCTCCGGAAGGAAGCAAGCTAGACCGCGCACCCCGTTTCCGGGTTATGGTTGCGATGCCTTGAGGCAGAGAACCATCGGAGGACCGGGACTGGCGATGATCGTGACTATTTCCTCATCGGCGAAGGGCTGAACCGGTGGCGGTTTGGGGACCGGACGCGCCGGTGCGGGACAGTGCGGCCGCGGATGCAGCCATCGCCGCGCCGCGCCCGGCGGAGCGCTGGATCGATATTCCGCTCGTGCCCTTGATCGCAAGCGGCCTGCCGGCGCTTGCCATTTCCGCCGGGGCCATTTCCGGCACGCATTTCGGCGTCGGCATTTTCTCGAACTACGCGCTTTACGTCGCAATGGCGGGCTTCTACCTGTCGGTCCTTGCCGCCATTGCCTTTCTTCTCATCCTGCGCGGCAAGCGGGTGGGCCGCGTCTTCCTTGCGCGGGGCAACGCCGTCTGGACCTATATCGCGGTCCCGGCAGGCATGCTGATGGCGCTCGGCGCGGGATGGATGCTGACGCTTCTTCCCGATGCGCTGCAGCAGGAGATGATGGAGAAGAATGAGGCGCTCCAGCCGGGCACGCTCGGCGAAGCGCTGTCATTGCTTGTGATCGTTGCCGTTCTCGCGCCGCTTGCCGAGGAAATCTACTTCCGCGGCATCATGCTCCGTGTTTTCGGGCGGCACTTGCCCTTTGCCGTCTCAGCCGTGCTCACCGCGATCCTGTTTTCACTCGTGCATGGTCATCTTTTTCCCGTGCCGGGGCAATCGGGCATCGTTTTGACGGGGATTCTTTTCGTCCTTGGCGTTCTCCTGGCGCTGTTTGCGCATGCAGGGAAAAGTCTGAGGGCGCCTGTCGCCATGCATGCGGCTTACAATGCGACGCTGACATTGCCCGGCGTATATATGCTGCTGACCGCGCAGACATAGAGGCAGGTCTCAGCCGAGATCCCGCTTCAGCGAGAGAAGTCGCATAATGTCGCGGAGCGCTACGATGCCTTTGAGTTCTCCCTTGTCGACGACCAGCAGGCGCGAATAGCCACCCTCGCGCATCTTGCGGAGCGCGGTTTCAGTCTTTTCGGCGGGGCCGATCGTGTTGAGGGCCGACAAGGGATGCATCAGATCGCGCACGTGAAACCGGTCCCATTCGTCCCGGCCCATGCCGCGAAGATCGGCAACGCCGATGCTGCCGGCAAGGAGGCTTCCATCCATCACCGGGAATGTCTCGTGAAAGGAGCCGTAGACATAGCGCTCGACGAACTCTCGCAAGGAGGTATCAGCCGGAACGGTGACAGGATCGGCGGTCATCACGCGGGCGACGCTTTCATGCTCCAGAAGCTTCTGTGCCTCCAGCCCGGTGATGGCGTTGCGGGAGGCCGAGTGGAGAAAGAGACCGATCAGCCCCCACCACAGGCCGCCGACAATGTGGCCCGAGATCAGGCTCGCCATGCCCAGGCCGATCAGTATCAGCCCGAAAATCTGCCCGGCAAGTGCCGCGCGCCGTGTCGCCGCCACCATGTCGCCCATCCGGCCCCAGAGCCAGGCCCGGTAGACACGTCCGCCATCGAGCGGAAATGCCGGGACCATGTTGAAGACCGCGACGATGAGGTTGATGAGTGCGAGATAGGTGAGGACGCCTGAAACGGGTGTGCCCGCCGCTGCGATCACGGCTAGAGCCGCAAATATATAGAAGAAAAGCGAAAGACCGAGGCTCGCCAGTGGCCCGGCTATCGCCATCATGAATTCGGCCCGCGCCGTGGGCGGTTCGCGTTCCATCTGGGCGACGCCGCCAAATATAAAGAGCGTGATGCCGCTGATCGGAATGCCATAGCGCCGCGCGACCACGGAATGGGAGAGTTCGTGCAGCACGATTGAGAGGAACAGGCCTGCCGCGCCGACCACGCCCATGGACCAGTAGGTCGCACTCTCAAGGCCCGGGTAGAGTTCCGGAAAATATCCCGTTGCCAGCGTCCAGGAAATGAGCAGGGCGATGAAGACCCAGCTCAGATCGAGGTTGACGTCGAAACCGGCAAGCCGGAAGAGCTTCACCTGCGCGCCGAACATGATCTGCCGCCTCCCATCTGAATATCCACACTCTACACATGGAGAAGTGCGGTGTGTGCGATTTCGCGGGCGTCAGATTGGCGCATCAAGCGGCGTCTAAATCCCGTTTTAGTCCAATTGGGTCATGCGGCCCTCCTCACCTCCCCACTAGTCTCCGCCAGCGGCGCGCGTGTTGCGCCACCGATTCACCGGTCATGCCGGTGTTCCGGCATTTTTGATTCTGCATTAACCGGGGTGGATAGATGTGGGCGAGTGGGAAAGTGCTTGATGCCATGCTGAGGCTCGGACGTTCGCGGGCAAGGCCGGCGGCACTGGCGGCGGCATTCGTGCTGGTCGCAGCCGGGACGGCGGTCGCCGGTGCGATGGAAGAGGCGTCGAAGCGCCTTGGCGCTGGCGATGCGCAGGGCGCATATGAGGTGCTGAAGCCCGAGGAACGCAACCGCGCGGGCAATCCCGATTTCGACTACTTGCTCGGTCTTGCCGCCAGCGACTCAGGCCGCCCGGCAGAGGCCGTCGCCGCCTTCGAGCGCGTGCTGGCCGTGAACCCCGATCACCTGCAGGCGCGCGCCGAGCTTGGCCGCGCCTTTATCGCCATGAACGAACCGGAGGCGGCGCGGCGCGAGCTTGCAGCCGTCAGCTCGCGGCATGTGCCGGACGATGTGCGCGCGACGATCGACCGTTATGTGACGGCGCTCGACACCGGCCTTTCGGGCGGCGGCACGCAGATCCGCAGCAATGTGACGCTGAAGGCAGGGTATGACAGCAACGTCAACAACTCGACGAGCGACAGCCGCATTCTGATCCCCGCCTTTGCGGGTCTCGGCTTTGCGGCGCTGGGCGCGGGCGCGACGTCGGAAGACGATTTCTTCGGTGAAGTGGCGGGCCGCACGTCGCTGACGCATGGTCTTGCGCTCGACCAGCAGCTTCTGGTCGACCTCAATGCCTCCTACCGGGCAAACAGCGATCTCGATCAGTTCAATCAGGCGCTTGCAGGCGCGAATGTGGGCTTCTCGCAGCGTACGCCCGATCACGGCACCTTTGCGATCACGGCGCAGCTCCAGTCCTACTGGGTCGATGACGAAGCCTATCGCTACACCTATGGCGCGCTCGGCCAGTGGACCTATCGCACGAGGAACAACACGGACCTCGCCGTTTATCTTCAATATGCGAAGCTCAATTATCCGAACAACAGCGTGCAGAACGCAAACCGCTACACGGCAGGCGCCACTATCGGCCAGCCGCTCGCCGGGGCGAGCGAGCCCTATGTCTATGCCGGCGCCTATGCGGGCTATGAAAAACTCACCGACAGCGCCTTCGATCACCTGACCTATGGCTTTGGCGGACTTCGCGCAGGCGCGGAAATGACGCTGATGCCGAAGCTCAGGGGCTATGCGGTCGCCGCTGTCGAAGTCTCCGAATACAAGGAACCCGATCCGCTCTTTCTCGAAGAGCGTTCGGTTGTCCGTGCCGATGCAACGGCGGGCCTGCGCTATGCGCTTCGCGACGACCTGACGCTTGGCGGCGAAGTCTCCTATACGCGCTCCGACAGCAACATCGTGCTCTACGAGTATGACCGCGTCGTCGCTTCCGTTTCGCTCAGCCTCGATTTCTGACACGCAAGGAGCCCTGATCCATGAAAAGCAATTCATTCAACCGGCTTCTGGCAACCACGGCGCTTGCTGCGGTGCTGTCGCTTCCCATGTCCGCTCACGCCCTGCCGGTCCTGTTCGGCGGCGCGACCGTGAACGGGGCCGAAACCGCCAATATCGAGCCGGGCCAGACGGTCACGGCGACGACGCTGCTGCAGTTGCAGGCGGCGGATGGCAGCATCATCACCATCGAACCCGGCTCGGTCTTCACGCTGACCGGCGACGGCGACAGTATTTCCCTCGAACTGGTTTCGGGTGCGATCCGCGTGGCCTCCAGCGGTACGCCGATTGCCGTGACGCGTGGCGGCGTCACGGTCGCAACTTCGGGCGGTGCCTTCAGCGCCTATGGCAATGACGATGGCGGTCTCGATGGCCGGGTCAATCAGGGCACGGCGACGGTTCAGAACGGTTCGGGCACGCGCGAGTTTGCGCGCGGCGAAGGCTACGAGGCGAGCGAAACCGGCATTGCCGGCACGTTCACGCCGCCTGCGCCGGGCGGCACGCAGTTTGCGCAGAATACCGGCGCGGACGACGACGCGGATTTCTCGCCTGCCGACCAGC
>JAJLKS010000129.1:0-6421 GCA_033838765.1 Alphaproteobacteria bacterium | reverse complement strand
TCGCGTATTTTTTAATAACGATGACGTCATCGTCCGTGGATGAAGTCTTTTTTGCCACGGCTTTCCCAATCTCTCACTAGAGCTTTGCACCCGGCGGAACCCTTATCCCCGTTTTCTGGCGGCCAAGGCCGCCGGCGGGTTCCTTGCCCCCTGTCTTTCGGCATTGTGACGCGGTATTGTTGCGCTGCGCAAGTCCCGCATTGCGATGCACCGAAAACCGCCCATCCCGGCCATTCAGCAGGCGAAGGGCGCTGCCCGGAGCGACGTTCCGGCGGGCACTCATTCATGCGGCCCTCCGTCAGGGCCGGTTCCAGGGAGCAAAGCCATGAGCAAATCCGGTACCGAAGTGGTCATTGTCGGCGCGGCGCGCACGCCTGTCGGCGCCTTCAATGGCGCTCTCGCGAACCTTCCTGCACATGAGCTTGGCCGGGTGGCGATTTCGGCGGCCATCGAGCGCGCCGGGATCGAAAAGGACGCGGTATCGGAAGTTATCATGGGGCAGATCCTGCAGGCCGGACAGGGGCAGAATCCTGCGCGGCAGGCATCGGTCAATGCCGGACTGCCGGTGGAAGTGCCGGCCTGGAGCGTCAACCAGCTTTGCGGGTCCGGCCTCCGGTCGGTCGCGCTCGGCTATCAGGCGATCGTGAACGGCGACAGCGAAGTCGTGGTGGCGGGCGGCCAGGAAAGCATGAGCCAGGCGCAGCATGCCGCCTATCTCAGGGCAGGCCACAAGATGGGCTCGCTCGATTTCGTCGATACGATGATCAAGGACGGCCTCTGGGACGCGTTCCACGGCTATCACATGGGTCAGACGGCCGAAAATGTCGCAGCGCGCTGGCAGATCACGCGCGACGAGCAGGACGCCTTTGCCGTCGCCTCGCAGAACAAGGCGGAAGCCGCCCAGAAGGCCGGCAGATTCAAGGACGAGATTGCGCCTGTCACGATCAAGACGCGCAAGGGCGATACGGTCGTCGACAGCGATGAGTACATCAAGCATGGCGTGACGCTCGATGGTATCAAGGGCCTCAAGCCCGCCTTCCAGAAGGATGGCGGGACGGTGACGGCGGCGAATGCATCCGGCATCAATGACGGTGCGGCTGCGGTCGTGCTGATGGATGCGGCGCGCGCGGCGAAGGAAGGGCGCAAGGTGCTCGGCCGGATCGTGTCCTGGGCGCATGCGGGTGTGGAGCCTGCGGTGATGGGTACGGGGCCCATCCCGGCTTCTCGGCTGGCGCTGAAGCGCGCGGGATGGACGATCGACGATCTCGATCTCGTCGAGGCGAACGAGGCCTTTGCGGCACAGGCGCTCGCGGTCAACAAGGATCTCGGCTGGAACCCCGATATCGTCAACGTCAATGGCGGCGCGATCGCCATCGGCCATCCGATCGGTGCGTCCGGCGCGCGCGTCTTCGTGACGCTGCTGCATGAAATGGAAAAGCGGAATGCGAAGAAGGGCCTTGCCACGCTGTGCATCGGCGGCGGCATGGGCATCGCTCTTTGCGTCGAAAGAGGCTGAGAAGGCCCCGGTAGCATGAGGAGGGGGCGGTACGATGCGCCTCCGTATGACTTGAACTTCAGCAATAAGGGCTTTCGGCAATGAGCAAGGTTGCGCTTGTAACGGGCGGTACGCGCGGCATCGGCGCTGCAATTTCGCTGGCGCTACGCGACAAGGGATACAAGGTGGCGGCGAATTATGCTGGCAATGCGGAGGCAGCGGCTGCCTTCTCGAAGGAAACGGGCATCGAGACATTCAAGTGGAATGTCGGCGATTACGACGACTGCGCGAAAGGTATTGCGGCGGTCGAAGCGGCGCTCGGTCCCGTCGATGTTCTCGTCAACAATGCCGGCATCACGCGGGACGGCATGCTGCACAAGATGACGCCGCAGCAATGGCGGGAGGTGATCGCCGTCGACCTCGACTCGATGTTCAACATGTGCCAGCCGCTCATCGGCGGCATGCGCGAACGCGGTTTCGGGCGCATCATCAATATCTCGTCGATCAACGGCCAGAAGGGCCAGATGGGCCAGACCAATTATTCAGCTGCCAAGGCCGGGGTGATTGGTTTCACCAAGGCGCTGGCGCAGGAAGTGGCGAAAAAGGGCATTACGGTGAACTGTATCGCGCCCGGCTATATCGACACCGATATGGTTGCTGCCGTACCGGAGAAGGTGCTGGACGGCATCATTGCGACCATTCCCGTCGGGCGCCTCGGCAAGGCGGAGGAGATCGCGCATTGCGTGAGCTTTCTTGCCGACGAGAATGCAGGCTTCATCACCGGCGCAACGATCACGGCGAACGGCGCGCAGTATATTGCGGGCTGAGAAAAGCAGCCTTCAAATGCAGAACGCCCCGGAGAATTTCCGGGGCGTTTTCGTTTCAGGCGTCTTTCTTCTCTGCGACCGCTTGCAGCAGGTCATACTCTTCGTCGCGGTCGGGGCGCGGCATGCCGGGATAGACCCAGTTGTCGAGCGGGCCGATATCGACATGAACATAGGGTGTCTTGGTCGGATAGTAGCCCGCGCCGCCCTTGCCGAGTTTCTTTGCCACCCGATAGAACTCTTCCGTGTCGGCGAAGTTCTGCGTCACGTCGATTGCCATGCCGCGCATGTGGAAGCTGCCGGGATCGACGCCGTGGCCGCGACGGTTGAGCCATTCATTCGTCCTGGGCGAGCGATAGCCCGACATGGTGTAGATCGGATTCTTCGAGCGTGTGTGGCTGTCGATCTCCCAGAGCAGCTCGAGCAGGCCCGGATGAACGTCATGCGTTTCACCGGTTCGCAAGTCGCGCATGAACCATGTCATGCGTTTCAATGCGTCTTCGTCATAGCCCTTGTCGGTCCAGAAGGTTATGTCGAGCTTCTCGCCGGAATTGAGGCTCTGGAGCTTCAGCGACTTCTTGTAAGGCGCTTCCGCCCGCACGATCGAGGGCATGGCGATCAGCGCCGCCGCCCCCGCGCCGAGATGCAGCACATCGCGGCGTGTGGGCAAAAGGGTTAATGTCTTGCGCTTTCCGGTCATGGCGAAAGGCTAACGGAGCTCTCCCTGCGGCTCAAGTGACGGAATTGTCAAAGCATCGAGAGACACGGATTGCTCCATCGGGTCCGTGGCTGCGCGAGGTTTTGGGCGGAGCAACGGGTCGGGCCCGGCGGCGGCCAGTTCGTGTGCCCCTGCCTCCGGCACAAGCTGGACGAGCTCATAGCCTGCGGCA
Source organism: Alphaproteobacteria bacterium (assembly GCA_033838765.1). Lineage (GTDB taxonomy): Bacteria > Pseudomonadota > Alphaproteobacteria > Parvibaculales > Parvibaculaceae > Parvibaculum. The sequence goes on along the minus strand of JAJLKS010000129.1, from coordinate 3,212 downwards.
CGCAATTCGACGATGAAACCGGAGAGCATGGCGGCGGTTCGGGGCTTCGTGTCGTGCAGGATAAGAATACCCTGGCCGACGGAGGCGATATTGCGAAGCGAGCGCCGTTTCACTTCCCACGGGCTGATCCGGCGCCAGTCGTCCGATCCGAATTCGCAGGAGAGCGTGGCGATATTGCGCTCGCCGAGCCAGGCGATCAGCGCCTTGCTGTCATTGAGGCCGGGAAAGCGGAAGAAAGGTGCAAGACGTTCGCGCTGTTCGTCGGGCGCGGAGGTGAGAGCGGTTTCGATAGCGTCAAAGCCGCGCCTGATTTCACGTTTCGCGGCGGTGAGCGAAAGGTGCCGGAGATTGTTCGGATGCGACCAGGTGTGACTGCCGATCGTATGGCCGCGCGCGGCAACTTCGCGGACGATCTCCGGGTGGCGCTCGGCATAGATGCCGACCATGAAGAAGGTTGCTTTCACGCAATGCAGGTCGAGCGTATCGAGAATCTGGAGTGTCGTTGCGGGGTCGGGGCCATCGTCGAATGTGAGCGCAACCTGCTTTGGCGCGAGTGTCACGGTGAGCGGGTACTGCATGGCGCCATAGGCGGGGCCGCCTGCCGTCGGCACATGAACGACGGGCGTTTGCGCAGGGGCGCTCCGATCCGTCGCGCAGGCAGCGGATGCGTGGGCGGGCAGGCTCGCGCTGAGGAGCGCGGCGCCAAGGCCAAAAGCGGCAAGAACGGTTTTCACCCTGCAGCCCCCCAAGGACCGGCGAATGGCAATGAGCGGCCAGTCTAGCCGTCCCGTTGTGGCAGGCCAGAGCGCCAGGGCAACAGGGCCGTCAAATTCGGCAGATCAGAGCAGAGGGTTCCAGCCCGGCTCGGCCATTTCGAAGCCCGCGAAATCGAACCCCGGTGCGACCGTGCAGCCGACAAGCGTCCAGCGGCCCAGCGGTTCGGCGGCCTGCCAGATATGCGCAGGGATGACGATCTGCGGCCGTTCACCTGCCTCGAGGTTCTGCCCGAGGATGCGGGTTTCAGGCGTACCGCTTTCCTCATAGAGGGAAAGGGCGAGCGGGCCGCCCGCATACCAGTGCCAGACTTCCGCCGCATCGACACGGTGCCAATGCGAGCGCTCACCTTCCTTCAGCAGGTAGTAGATCGCCGTCGAATAGGCGCGCGGGCCGCCGCCGGTGTCGCGGAACGTTTCGGCGAAATAGCCGCCCTCGGGATGGGGCTGCATATCAAGCATGCCGATAATGGCGTCGGCATCGAGGCCGGCGTCTAGAGAAGCCATATCAGAAATTGTCCTTTCTCTTGCGTGTTTCGGCGAAGACATCAACATCGGTTGCGGCCTCAAGTCCGATGGTCTGGCGCAAGTCCCGGCTTGCGGCGCGCAGGAAGGGGTTGGTCGCCTTTTCGAGGCCGATCGTCGTCGGCACCGTCCATTCGCCGCGGGCGCGCTTTTCGTCGATCTCCTTGGCGCGGGCGGCGAGCGCCTTGTTCTGCGGCTCGACGGAGAGTGCGAAACGCGCGTTCGACTGGGTGTATTCATGCGCGCAATAGATGACCGTGTCGTCCGGCAGCGCCATCAGCTTGCCGAGCGAGGTCCACATCTGCGCGGGCGTGCCTTCGAAAAGGCGGCCGCAGCCAAGCGCAAAGAGCGTGTCGCCGACAAAGGCGACATGTTCCTCATCGAAACTGTAGGCGATGTGTCCGCGCGTATGGCCGGGCACATCGATGATGCGGGCGCGCGCGGCACCAAGGTCCACGACATCGCCTTCACCGACGGCGCGGTCGATACCCGGAATCCTTTCCTGCTCGCCTTTCGGTCCATCTTTCTCGCAGACGGTCTTCTCCTTCAGTTCGAGATTGCCGCCCGCATGATCGAAATGATGATGCGTGTTGAAGATATGGGTCAGCGTCCAGCCTTTCGCGGCCAGCGCATCGAGGATCGGCTTCACTTCAGGCGTGTCGATGGCTGCCGTCGCGCCCGATGAAGGCTCATGAACGAGATAGCCGTAATTGTCGGAAAGACAGGGAAACTGGTGGATTTCGAGCTTGGCCATGAGACTTCCTCCGCGCGCGGCGCGATTTTGCCATCCGTTAGCGTGTTTCCCCTAACCTAGTGCGCTTGCGGGCTCAGGTGAACCCGGCGCGTCGCGCCAAATTTTGATATTGTCGTCCCATGCATATGGACGTGATCGATCTCAGGGATTTCTACGGGCGGGCGCTGGGGCGCGTCGCGCAGCGGCATATTGCGGAACGGCTCGTCCGGCTCTGGCCCAATGTGCGCGGGCTCAATGTGCTCGGTCTTGGTTTCGCGACGCCCTATCTCTCGCTCTGGCTAGGCGAGGCGCAGCGTGTGATCGGTCTCATGCCGGCGCGGCAGGGTGTGATGCGGTGGCCGGCGGAAGGCAGATGCCTTACCGGGCTTGCCGACGAACTGGAACTGCCGCTGCCCGACGAGAGCATGGACCGCGTGCTCGTCGTGCATGGGCTTGAGGCGAGCGAAGCCATGCGCGGCATGCTGCGGCAGGTCTGGCGTGTCCTCGCGCCGGGCGGCCGCGTCATCATCGTGGTGCCCAACCGGCGCGGGCTCTGGGCGCGGCGCGATGCAACGCCTTTCGGTCATGGTCAGCCCTTCTCGCGCGGGCAGCTGACGCAGCTTCTGCGCGAGTCGCTGTTCTCGCCATCGGCATGGGAAGTTGCACTGTTTGCGCCACCCTTCGACTGGCGGCCGCTGGTGCGTTCCGCCGCCGCGTGGGAGCGGGCGGGGCATCTCCTTTGGCCGCGCTTTTCCGGTGTCATCATGGTGGAGGCGACAAAGCAGATCTATGCCGCCACGCAGCCTTCGCTTACCGCGCGGGCACGGGCGCGCGTACGCTCGATTGCACCGCTGCCTGCGCCTGTTCCGGCGCGCCGGGTGACGCCGCGCGACGAAGTCTGAAAATCAGTTCCGGCGGGAGAGAAGAAAGACGGCGTCGCTTGCAAAGAGATTTGCAAGTACGCCCGGGTTTGAAATCCGCCACACCTTCTCGCCGGTGAGAAACACCGCATCTTAGATTTCGAGAACGAGAAAGTCGCATAGCGCGGCGAAATCGAGCAGCGTGCACAGATGAATGTTCGGCGTGTCGTACCAGCTGTAGCCGAGCAACTGCGTTTCCGGCATCCGTCCGTTCACGAGCAGTTTCAGGCGAACGCGCCAGTTGCCGAAGTTCGGGAATGA
>JAJLKS010000128.1:0-1592 GCA_033838765.1 Alphaproteobacteria bacterium | reverse complement strand
AAGGCCCTGCGCGAGGCCACAGGCGGCGACGGCGCCGCCATATTTCGTCATGGAAAGCACATTGGCGAGCGTGTGGCTGCCGACCGCATCGACGGCGCCTGCCCAGCGCTCCTTGCCGAGCGGCTTTGCCGGGTTCGACAGCTCGTTGCGGTCGATCACCTCATTGGCACCGAGACCTTTCAGGTAATCCGCCTCCGACATGCGGCCCGTGGAGGCAATGACGCGATAGCCGAGCTTTGCGAGAATGGCGATGGCGACGGAGCCGACGCCGCCGGCAGCGCCCGTCACCAGCACATCGGAGCCGGGCTTCACGCCGTTCTTTTCAAGCGCGAGGACGGAGAGCATCGACGTGTAGCCCGCCGTGCCGATCGCCATGGCCTGTTCGTTCGAGATCTCATCGGGAAGCTTCACCAGCCAGTCGCCTTTCACGCGCGCCTTCTGCGCATAGCCACCATTGTGGCCCTCGCCGACGCCCCAGCCGTTCAGCACGACGCGGTCGCCGGGCTTGTAGTTCGGGTTATCGGATTTCTCGACCTTACCCGAGAAGTCGATACCGGGGATAAGCGGCCAATGGCGGATGATGGGGGCGGCGCCTGTGAGCGCGAGACCGTCCTTGTAGTTCACGGTGGAATAGTCAATGGCGACGGTGACATCGCCTTCCATGAGGTCCGCTTCGGTGATGTTCACGAATTCGATCTGCGGGGCCTTTTCGCCCTTCGACGCGCGGATGGCGCGGAACGTCCCTGTCATTTCCCGTCCTGACTTATGTTTGCCGCCTTGATGGCGTTCTGGATGCCTGTTGGCCGACAAACGAACCCAAATCAGCCCTTCGGTCAAGCGAAGGGAGGCGGCGGCGCCAGAGGGCTGGCACTCACCTGCAGGAGCGAGTGCTAATGCATTGATTTCATTGAACGAATCATCTCCAAAACAGAATTGTCAATATCGACGCGTGAATTTTTCACGACTACGATTCTCGCACTGCGAAGCCCTTTTGAGTGCGGCATTGCCGTCTGGATTGTTCGATCTGGAGGTTCAAGCGTGAGACAGGTTTCGGAACTGAAGAAGCTTCTCGATGGCTACCGGCTGGTGACAGCCGAAATTCTCTACCGGATGCCGGATCATCCCAAGCTCCTGCAAAGCTATATCTGGCAGGACTACGACATTGAGCCGAAATATCCGGCGCTCTCCAAATTTCTCGATTTCTGGAACCGGGAACTCGAAGGACCGATCCATTCCGTGCGCGTGGGCACGAAGCGGCTGATCCATCCGAGCGAGTTCCGGCGTGCGGATTTCGTAGGGGCGATCCACTGAGGGCCGGCAGGACGCTTCGCCGCTAGCGGGCGAGTTTCACCAATAGATCGCGCGCGGCCTGTTCGACAGTCTCGACGGCGAGGTCTTCCATGAAGTTCTTGCGCGAGAACACGAAGTTTTCGCCCTCGTCTTCTCTCAGCTGGTCCAACGAGCGAGGCACGCGCACGGTCACGGATTTCGGACCCCAGGGAGAATAGATCGCATCTGCCGTCGGCCCGAAAAGGCCGATGGTGGGCGCGCCTGCGGCGGCGGCGAGATGCATGAGGCCGGAATCGTTGCCG
>JAJLKS010000127.1:0-1393 GCA_033838765.1 Alphaproteobacteria bacterium | reverse complement strand
TAGCTCCAGAGGGACCCTCCGAAGCCTCCGATCCCGGCAAGCAGTTCCATCACGCTCAAGCTGTTGTCCCACTCAACGAGCGGCAGTCCGTCCGGTTGCAGGACAGGTATCTGCCGTTCCCCCACTACACACCCAACCCGGAGAGCTTGTCGATTCCCGGGTCCTAATTCCTGTCACAGACTACGTCAGCGGCGGCGCTTTTGCACCCATTCGCGCGCAAGAATCCGGGTGTTTCTGTCAATTTCGTAAACGCCGTCGAGATCCGCGGGAGGCCCGTTTTTCGCGGCATTCGCCTCCAGAATATCGGCCGAAAGCCGGGCAATATCGAGAAAGCCGATCGCGCCGCCGAGAAAGGCCTCGACCGCCACTTCGTTGGCAGCGTTCAGCACGGTTGGCGCGGCGCCCCCGGCGCGCAGCGCTTCCCGGGCAAGCCCCAAAGCCGGAAACCGTTTCAAATCAGGCTCTTCGAAGGTTAACCGGGCAATTTGCGCGAGGTTCAGCCTTTCGGTCGGCGCCGCCATGCGGCCAGGCCAGGCCAGCGCATAGGCGATCGGCGTCCTCATATCGGGCGACCCGAGCTGCGCCAGTACCGATCCGTCTACATAAGCCACCATGCTGTGAATGATGGATTCCGGATGGACGATGACGTCGAGGCGCGGCTCACCGACCGGGAAAAGATAATGCGCCTCAATAAGTTCCAGCCCCTTGTTCATCAAGGTGGCAGAGTCGACCGATATCTTGGCACCCATGTCCCAACGAGGGTGGGCAACCGCCTGAGCCGGGCTGGCCTTTTCCATCTCGTCGAGGCTCCAGGTCCGGAACGGGCCGCCTGAAGCTGTCAGCACGATCTTGTCGACCGTGTCGAGGCGTGCCGTATCAAGCACCTGAAAGATGGCATTGTGCTCGGAGTCGACAGGCAGGAGCGTTGCGCCCGACTTCCCGACTTCCGCCAGGAACAGCGGGCCCGCCGAAACCAGACATTCCTTGTTGGCGAGGGCCACATGGGCCCCGCGGCGAACCGCAGCGAGCGTCGGCGCAAGGCCGGCCGCCCCGACGATGCTTGCCATGACCCAATCGGCGGGTCGCGCAGCCGCCTCTATAATGGCCGCCTCGCCGGCCGCCGCCTCGATCCCCGTCCCGGCCAGCCCATCCTTCAAGGCGCCGAGATGCGCATCATCGGCGATCACCGCGAGCTTCGGGCGGAACTCCTTCGCCTGCGCCACAAGCGCCGCCACGTTGCGGTGCGCGGTGAGTGCGGCCAGATCGAAACGATCGCGGTCGCGCGCGATCAGGTCGAGCGTCGAACATCCGATCGAGCCTGTCGACCCGAGAATCGTAATGCTGCGGCGCGCGCCTTGCGGCAGGCGGCCGCCCTCGTCTTTCGCTTCGGCAG
>JAJLKS010000126.1:0-1172 GCA_033838765.1 Alphaproteobacteria bacterium | reverse complement strand
GCGTGCGGCGCATTGCTGCAGAACCCTCCGGGCCCTCGTCGCGCATGACGCTGCCTACATTCACCTGTTCGGCGGTCATTCCATCTTCGTTCAACGTCACCAGCATGTAGCCATGGGCGTCGGAGTCCATGTAGTCGAGGCCCGGGCTTGCGCGCTCATTGCGAACGAGATCGAAGAGATATTCCGAGTTCGTGTAGTTGACGAGGATGCCGGCGCGCAGGCCGTTCACAAGTGTGTTGTTCCAGTTTTCGCGGCTGGTCCCGTCGTCATCCAGTGTCACCGCACGATGAAAGAAGCCGCTGTTGCGCGTTCCGCGATCGGCCATCGAATACATGGAGGCCGAGCTTATCGCCGCCGTCACAAATTCGGGAACGGCGAAACTCAGTTCCTCCGCATCAGGATCGACAGGCAGGCGGCCTGCGGCAAATGTATGGTAGTCGCCGGCGATCGAGACCGTGTTGCCGATGCCTTCATCCTTGATGAAGCGCAACATTTCCTTCAGCTCTCCGGGATAGCCCTGCCAGGCATCGGTGCCGATATATCCGTCTTCAAGGCCTGCAAAAGGGATGCGAGAAAAGTCGAGCCTCATCTGGAGCGCAGGCCCGCCATTCACCCAGATGCGCCATCTGGCCGTCGAGGCTTTCAATACCTGCTTTAGCCAGGCTTTCTGCGCAGCGCCCAACTGTGTGCCGGGCGGTGCGTCCTTGCGTGGATTCGGGATTTCCCTGTCCCCGTATTTAATCGCTTCGGGCGGATTGCCGTCATTGGCGGTGCGGCCGGCATCGAGCGTCTGCACGATCCGAACCGGCGGCATGGGCGCGCCCTTGATGAGCGCCTTAATTTCCTCCGTGATGACCGGTGGGCTGCGATAAGAACGGAGGTCGGTCAACACGAGGTCGAGCATCGCACCCCAGCGAAGGGCGCGATAGATCGTCAGGCTCGAAATGGCCTTCAGACTGTCGTCCTGATAAAGCCAGTTGCCGTCATGTTCGCCGAGCGGCGCGTCATCGACACGCGCATTCCGGAAGTCCTGTGCGGGTGAGGCGATGCCGTTGAAAGAAGGCGCGCGAGAGAGAACGGCCGGGATGAATTCGAACCAGGCGCGATTGGCAGCGAGCTTGCGCTTCTGTGCCGGGATGCCATCGCCGAAATAGGTGTCGTGCGCCTGCCAG
>JAJLKS010000125.1:0-2280 GCA_033838765.1 Alphaproteobacteria bacterium | reverse complement strand
CGGCCAGTTTTCCAGATGAAAGAAACGGAACTTCGGCCCAAGTCTTGCGCAGGCATCGCGCACAGGCTCCCACACGGCGGGATCGGTCGTGTTGTTGTCGAGAACCAGAACCTCGTAATTCTCGTAATCGAGCTTCGCCAGCGCGGCCAGCGTCTCGCGCACCATTTCCGGCGGCTCGTTATGGATCGGCACATGGATCGAGACCTTGCGCCCCGGCATTGCGGCATGTTCGTCGAACGGCTCGAAATGCCGCGCGCCGCGCCGCGTCCAGATCACTTCGACGAATTCCACCGCTTCGGCGAGCAGCACGATGAGCAGCAGGCCCTGTGCGAAGAAGAGGAAGCTCCAGACCGTGATGCCGACCCAGGTGAAATAGAGCCCGGTGACGGACAGCCCCGCCCAGGCAATTGCCGAGCCGGCGATCTGCGTGAGCACCGCGAAGATGATCACGCCCATCGGCCGCACAGGGCGCTGCCTGAGCATGAAGAGCATCGCCGGCACGAGCGCGAGGCCGGCTGCGAGCGAGGCCCAGAAGCGCCACTCGGGCGCCTCGTTGATGCTGCCCGCCATGGGGAATTTCGGCTGCCGGTCGGCATTGTAGAGGCCCCAGAAAGCGCCGGCGGCGCCCTCCTCGGAAGCCTTCCATGGCTGGTCGAAGGCTTCCATCACGTAATAGGTGAGGTCTTCCGCCTTGGCGCGGTTGAGGAAGCCGCGCATGAAGGTCGCCTGATTGACAAGCGAGGCCACTGCCTCGGTGTTGAGTTCGGCTTCCGGGATGCCGGGATAGGGGCGGCGCGGGATCACCTTGCCGCGGCTCGGCCAGCCGACTTCGGTGACGACGATGGGCTTGCCGGGATAGGCCGCTTCCAGCTCGTCGAGCCGCTCGAAAACGGCGTTCACCGCCTCATTGATCGGAATGCCTTCCCAATAAGGCAGGAGATGGACGGCGATATAGTCCACTTCCTTCACGAGTTCGGGATTGTCGAGCCAGATATGCGGCGGTTCGGCTGTGGAGACGGGCTTCCAGATCTTTGCCTTGGCCCGGCGGATATACGAGATGAGATCTTCCACCGGCATGTCGTTGCGCAGGAGCGTTTCGTTGCCGACCAGCACACGCACCACATTGCGCCGCGGCGCGGCCTCGATGAGACGTTCGAGTTCCACCTCGTTGCGCTCGAGATTGGGGCCGATCCAGGCGCCCGCCGCCACCGACAGGCCGTATTTCGCGGCAAGTTCCGGTATCTGCTGCTGGCCATAGACCATGCTGTAGGTGCGGATCGCCTGCACGGAGCCCGCAAGGAGCTTCATGTCCTCTTCCATCTGCTCCGCAGAGGGATGGCGGTTCATGCGCGGGTCCTGGCCCTGCCTGTAGGGGCTGTAGGAAAAGCCGACGATTTCGCCGGTCCAGACTTCGGGCTCGTAAGGCCGGTTCAGCCCCGCCCAGACGGCGAGATTGGCCGCGATGACGAGCGGCAGCACGATGAAGATGAAGATCGCCTGGCGGACGAAGACGGAGTTGCGCCAGGACCGCGGGTTTTTCCTGGCCTGCGAACCGTTGGTTTCGGGTTCGGGTGTCGGGCTCTCGCTATTGTCCATTTACCGGTCCGTGGGAAGAAACTGGGAATACGGCGCGACAATGCGGTATGCAGGCGGCCCAGCCCCGCCCGTCCCGCAAGGGAGGCCCCGGCGGAACGCTGCCCTTCTCGTCTCGCACAGTGACAAAATTAGGGCAATGTTCCGGAATGCCGGGGCCGGCCGCAAATATTTCCCGGATTGAACCCGGGGCTCAGTCCGCCGCCGCGGAAATCCGCACGCCATCGGGCCGCTTCTGCGCCCCGCGCACCAGCTTGCCGTTGAGCGCGCCAGTCGGCTCGCCATTGCGGAAGGCGACGGCGCCCGAAACGATGCTCGCCGTATAGCCATCCGTCTTCTGGATGAGACGCTTTCCGCCCGCCGGCAGGTCGTTGACGATATGGGGCGAATAGAGCGTGAGGTTGCCGAAGTCGATCACGTTCACATCGTCCTTCATGCCGGGCGAGAGAATGCCCCGGTCCTGAAGCCCGACCAGCGCCGCATTGCGGCCCGTGAGCCCATGCACCAGCCATTCGAGCGGGAGCTTCTTTCCCCTTGTCCGGTCGCGGCCCCAATGGGTCAGCAGCGTCGTCGGGAAGCTCGCATCGCAGATGATGCCGCAATGCGCGCCGCCATCGGAAAGCCCGAACGCCGTATTTGGATGGTGATCATTGTTTCGACAGCGGCCAGGCTGCCGCCAGGGGAGTT
>JAJLKS010000124.1:0-5912 GCA_033838765.1 Alphaproteobacteria bacterium | reverse complement strand
ACCGTTTCCTCGAAGGGGTAGAGATTGACGACGAGCAGGTCGATGCCGCCGATGCCATGTTCCTTCATCGAGGCGGCGTGAGCCTCATCGTCGCGGATTGCGAGAAGCCCGCCATGCACTTTCGGATGGAGCGTCTTCACGCGGCCGTCCATCATTTCGGGAAAGCCCGTCAGGTCCGACACGTCCTTCACCGGCAGCGCCGCATCCTTGATCGCCTTGGCCGTGCCGCCGGTCGAGACGAGTTCGACGCCCGCCTCGTGCAGCGCGCGGGCGAATTCGGCAAGGCCCGTTTTATCGGAGACGGAAAGGAGGGCGCGGCGGACGCGCTGAATGTCGGCGGCCTGGGGATGGGCTTTGGCGGTGGGCATGTCGGGGCTCCGGTGGGGCGGAAGGATGGCCGGGGCAATAGCATGAAGCGGCGAGGGGGCCAAGGCGGCAGGGCGGTGCAGGTAGATTGGCTCCATGGGTTTTACCTCAGAGGTTATCGAAAGGCGGCTGCAGGGCGGCTAGGCTTGCTCCGCAAAGCTCTGAAAAAGCGAGGAAATTCCCATGAGTACCGTGCCCGACATCTCCTATCTGCCATTTGCCAATCTGCTCGGGATCGAGCTTGAGGAAGCGACGCCCGACCGCGTGGTGGCGACCATGACGGTGCGGAAGGAGCTCTGCACCGTGCCGGACATTCTGCATGGCGGCGCGATCATGTCGTTCGCGGACACGGTGGGCGCGGTTGCGACGGTGCTCAATCTCAAGGGCGGAGCCACGACGACCACAGTCGAGAGCAAGACGAATTTCCTCGCGCCCGTGCCCATCGGCGATGTGGCAATGGCGACCTGCGAGCCCTTTCACAAGGGCGGGCGGCTGATGGTCTGGCAGACGAAGATCACGCGGGGCGACGGGCGGCTCTGCGCGGTGGTGACGCAGAGCCAGATGGTGCTCGAGCCGAAGAAGGGCTAGCTCACTCGCCCGGCGGAAGGTCGAGGTCGGGCAGCTCCGGCAGTTCGTCATCCTCGCGTTTCGGGTGGCCGGCATTGCGGGTCGAGAGACGGCGCCAGGCCCAGTTCACCCGGGCTTCGCCCCGGAAGACGCGGCCGGCAACGACGATCTGTTCGGCGCGCCGCGTCGTGTCGCCCGAGCCGAGATAGACGCTTTCCTCGATGCCGATTTCACATTCGCCGCCGCCAGAGCGGGCGCGGAACTGCCAGCCGTCGCCATTCGGCAGCAGCACCAGAACATTGGTGCGGTCATGGGCGAGCGAAATGCGCGCATCGGGGTGGATGTGGAAACGGATCGTGAAATCCGGGTCCTCGACGGGCTTTGCCCAGTAGCGGCGCTGCCAGACATGGGCAGGGCGCCGCCGTTCGGTTTCGAGCCGGTCCTCGCCACGCAGATCCTCGCCGGTTGCCGAGAGGAAAAGGCGGCGATAGTGGCGCAGGCCGAACAGGCCCACATAACCGTCATGGCTCGCCTCGAGCCAGATGCCCGCCTCGTTTTCGTTGCGGCGGCTCTCGACTTCGGCCGGGCCTTCCATGATGCGCGCGCCGAGCAGCGCGCGGGAGATTTTCCCTTTCAGCATCCGCGCCGAGGATGTGTCGGCGAGAACGAGCGTCGAATGCGCGGCGGTGGCGCGGCTTGCGGCTTCCCAGTCGGGGCCGAGCACTTTCGTCGCGCCGCAATTCACGATCATGCGGGCGCGGCCGGCGCTCATTTCGAAGGCGAGGCAGCCCGCATGGGCTTCATGGCTGAAGGGGCCGGGGGGCGGCGCGCCCGTATCCATGACAAGGCTTGCGGGCCCCGCGGCGAGACGCTGATAGCCCGAATGCGGCGCAAGGCCGAAGGGCTTGCCCTTGGTGTCGTCGCGCTCCAGCACGGCATCGATTGCGCCTTCCGGCCCTTCGGTCGAACCGTTGAAGAGTGCAAGGCGGCCATCGCCATGACGGAAGAAACGCAGCATCGGCGTCATGCGGTCGATGGCGTCGCGCACGGGCTTCGGCACTTCGATGCGCCGCGCGGTGAGCGCATCGCGCAGCGACAGGAGATCGAGCAGCATCGAAAGCTGCGCCGAGGGGTTGCGGCTCACATGGCCGCCATCGGCGAGGATCTGCCGGTCGAGTTCGCGGCAGAGAAGCGCGATGCCCTTTTTCAGCCGCTTGTGGCCTTCGGAGAGGCAGAGGCCGGAAAAGGCAAGGCCAAGCGCGGCGGTGATGCGCAGCTCGCCCGCCGGTGCGATCGCGGCGACGCGGGCGAGATGGCGGGCCTGCCGCGCCATGTTGCGCAGCAGCGTCGAGCGATAGACGAGGTCGGTGCCATCGATGATGAGCGCGCCGTTTGCGACCCATGACATGAGGCGGCGGCCGATCACCTGCGGCCGCCAGGCGATGTCGTGCCAGTTTCCTTCGGTGGCGATCCAGCTTGCGACGAGTTCCTGCGCATAGCGGCGTGCCGTGTCGCCATCATTTGCCTCCTGCGCGGTCGTGAAATGGCGCAGCCAGGAAAAGCCATGCAGCTCTTCCGCCCAGCGCTCGCTCGGCGGATCGGCGGCGAAGGGCGAGGAGCCGCCCGGTGCGCGAACCTGGCCGCCCGGCAGGAACCAGCGGCCCTGGAAAAGCGCATCCGCGGCGCTTGTCCTGCCCGGCCGCAATTCCGGCGGATAGAGGATCATGTGATCGGGCATCGGCCCGCGCAGCGTCTGTCCATAGACCCAGGTGTTGAAGATGCGGGCAAGGGCTGCATCGCACGTGCGCGTGAGCGCGGCGCCGGCAAGGTCGATCAGCCGGTTGCCGGACGCGGCGCGGCCGGAAGCGGTTGCTCCCCTTCGTTCCGCTCTCGCCCGCGCTCCGGCCATTCGGGAGGCCCTCTCTCCGTGCGCCGGCGATCAGGCGCCGCTGCGCAGTCTTTGAATATTCGCTGCATAGGCGGACGGACCGCCCTTGAAGGTCGCCGTGCCCGCGACAAGCACATTGGCGCCTGCGGCGATGGCGCGCGGCGCGGTTTCGAAATTGATGCCGCCATCGACCTCGAGTTCGACGGCAAGGCCTTCGGCATCGATCCGTTTACGGATGGTTTCGATGCGGGCAAGCTGGCTTTCGATGAAGCTCTGGCCGCCGAAACCGGGGTTCACCGACATGACGAGCACGAGGTCGATATCGCCGAGAAGCGGCCAAAGAAGCTCGAGCGGCGTTCCGGGGTTGAGCGAGAGGCCGGCCTTGCAGCCCGCCGCCTTGATTGCCTGGACGGTGCGATGCGGGTGAGGACCCGCCTCCGGATGGAAGGTGATGATATCGGCACCCGCCTTTGCGAATCCCTCGATATAGAAGTCGACCGGCGAGATCATCAGATGAACGTCGAAGACCTTGTCCGAATATGGCTTGATCGCCTTCAACACGTCCGGGCCGATGGTGATGTTCGGCACGAAATGCCCGTCCATCACATCGACATGAATATAGTCGGCGCCCGCTTCGGTGATCGCGCGCACTTCCTCGCCCAGGCGGGCAAAATCGGAGGCGAGAATGGAGGGGGCAATCTTGACGCTCGGTCTGCCGCTCATCGTTCAAAGCTCTTGTGGTCGTGTCTGCCCGAGCATACTGCATTTTGCGGCGCGGGCCTGTTCTTTCAGTGATTAACAGCAAGCCTCACGAGGCGCAAGAATCCGCGTGAACCGCGAGTGCCTTGTCGAACTCGGCGGTCAGCCGTTCGAGCGGAATGCGCTCATGCTCCGGCCCGCCATAATCCTGCGCCCAGACGGTCTGGAGGAATGGCGTCCGCGGGGCGTATTTCGCGGGCGAGTGGCGGCCATAGAGGAGGATCAGCGGAATATTGGAGATCGCGAGCATATGGCCGAGGCCGGAATCGTTTGCGACCGCGACATCGAGGCGGCGGCCGAGCGCCGCGACGAGCAGGGGGCCCTTCGGGCCGTCCGCCGGTGCCTCGTCCTCGGGGAAGAGGGCGGCGGGCAGGGCAGCGCGAATTTCCGCCGCCATGTCACGCTCGCTCGGTCCGATGAAGAAGACCGGGCGGCGCCCTCTTTCCTCCGCATGGCGGGCAAGCGCGATGAAGCGCTCGAGCGGCCAGCGCTTCGTTGCATCGCCGGAGCCGGGCGCGAAGCCTGCATAATGTTCGCCTTCCGGCAGGAGCCTCTGAGCCAGCGCCGAATAGTCTTCCGGGATCGAGATGGCGCCATCCGCCGGCTTCGTCCGGCCAAGCGAGGCGAGATCGAGAAGGCGCATCAGCCCGTCCGCGAAATGGGCGGGCTTCTTCCGCGTCCAGCGCGGGTCGATCTGCGGCGGCTTCACGCTCGACAGAAGATAATCGGCGGCAGGCGCGATGAAGATGCGCGGGCGGAGCGCGCGTTTCACGGCGAGTGAGCGCCAGAAGATCGTCTGGGTGTCGATCAGGAGGTCGATATCGCCCAGGCCGATCGCACGCGGCTTCAGGATTTCGCGCGGCGACTTTGCAAGCCCGGTCTGCTCGATCACGCGGGTAAGGCTTCCCGCAACAAGCGCCTTCAGGATGCCGGCATAGACGGTCTTGCCCGTCGTGATCCAGACGATCTCCGCCTGCGGAAAGGTTTCCCGCAGGGAGCGGATGAAGTGCAGCTTGAAGAAGCCGTCGCCGAGGACTTCGGCGCCGGAATAGACGGCAATGCGTCTTACCTCTCCAAAGTCCTTCATGCGGGCTTTCGATAGGCGACGAGCGTCGTGCCTTTCAGATGCGCCAGCGGCAATTCGCGGCCAAGCTCGTTCAGCGCCTTGTAGACGCCGGGGCAGCGCGGCGAATAATCGTGCCAGAGCACGAAGCCGCCGGGCGACACCATGCGGAGCGCCTTGGCGCTGTCGCTCTTCACATAGGAATAGGAGTGAGCGCCATCCACGAAGATGAGGTCGATCTTGCCTTCGTAAGGCGCCTCGTCGAACTTCGCGCTGTCGCCGAAATGCTGCGCAACCTTGTGCGCGACCGGCGTGTCCTCATAGTAGAACTTGTCGTAGCGCGACTCGCCGAGGGCGATCTTCTTCCATTTCTCCGCATCGGGATCATCGGCATTGAACTCCGCATCCCCCGTGCCGTCATCGAAATAGGTCAGTGTATCGACCTTCGCATCGTCGGGTGCATTGCGCGCCAGCACATAGGTGGTGCGGCCTGTCGCCGTGCCGAATTCGAAAATGCGCTTCGCTTTCTTTGCGAGCGCGCCGAGAACCCAGGTCTCGGTGTCGTTGATGCTGGCGAGCGCACCGGACTGGCCGATGAAGGCGATCTCCGAATCCCGGTTCGGCCCGAGGCCGGTCGACTTGAAAATCTCGTTCCAGCGGTCGATCGCGACATGGGGCACGGGGGGCTTGCCGAAATTCGGCCGGAGTTTCATGCGGACACGCTGGCGCAGTGCAAAGCTCAGCGTGGCCGCAAAGGCCGCGGCAAAAAGCACAGTCAGGGCCACAAGCAGCCAGAAGAGGAAAGGTGAGACCGACATTCATGCCCCCGAGCGTGGTGCCGGGCGGCGCTTGCTGCCCGGTCTTTCCGCAAAATACCGGCGCTGCGGCAAAAGCGGAAGCCCCGAATGACGGGCGCTCAGAGCTTGCGCGCCAGCACCTTGAGGCGCGATTTCGGGCTCCAGATGAAACGGATCACCTCGAAGCCATGGGCGGTCAGGAAGCGGCGCATCGCATCCTTCGTGAAATAATGAAGATGCTGCGGCGGGAATACCTCGTGCCACTTGGTGAAATCGCGCGGCACGCGCCAGTGCCCGGCATCGGGCGTCGTGAGGTAGAGCAATGCGCCGGGCTTCAGCCGCGCCTTCATGGCCTCGACATAGGCATGCGGGTCCGGCAGATGCTCGACCACCTCGATCATGAAGGCGAAGTCGAAATCTCTCCAACCGTCCGGCAGGCTCTCCGGGGAGCCGGCGTGAAACTGGCCGCGCG
>JAJLKS010000123.1:0-3670 GCA_033838765.1 Alphaproteobacteria bacterium | reverse complement strand
ATTGAACAATTTCAAGCGCGGCTCGAAAAATCCTCATTGAACTAATCTCTCAACGCGCCCAGTAATCCTTCGAGAACATGACGAGTACGGTCAGAAGCTCGAGCCGCCCGAGCAGCATGGCAAAGGCCATTATGAGCTTCGGCCCATCGGGAATATTCGCGAAGTTGCCCGCCGGGCCCACCTGCTGCCCAAGGCCCGGGCCGACATTAGCGATGGCGGTAACGGCGGAAGAAAGCGCAGTCACAAGATCGAGCCCGAAAGCCGCCAGCGCAAGCGCGACGACAAGTATCGAGGCGAGATAGACGAAAACGAACAGCGCAACGGAGAACACGATCTCGCGGCTCACCGTCCGTTCGCCATAGCGAACAGTCTGCGCGACATGCGGATAAAGCGTCTGGCGAACCTGCGTGCGGAAGAGAATGGCGAGGATCTGCAGACGGAAAATCTTCATGCCGCCCGACGTCGAGCCCGTACAGCCGCCGATAAACATGAGGATGAAGAAGGCCATGATCGCGAATGGGCCCCAGAGCGTGTAGTCCGTGCTTGCGAAGCCCGTCGTCGTGACAATCGAAGTCACGTTGAACGCGGTCAGCGTCAAGGCCTCGAAGAAGCCATAGTCACCGCGCGCCGCAAGCCAGAGAGCCAGAAGAACCGAAATGCCGGCAAGCATGGCGACGAAGGCACGCACCTGCGGGTCATCCCACAAAGTTTCGCCGACACCCCTCAGGGTTTGCACATAGAGCGCAAGCGGCAGGGCGCCGGAAATCATGAAGATCACGGCCGCCCAGTGAATGAAGGGATTGTCGAAATAGCCGAAGGACGCGTCATGGGTAGAGTATCCGCCGGTCGAGATGGTTGCCATCGCATGATTCATGGCATCGAAAGGCGACATGCCACCGACGATATAGGCAAGTGCACAGAGCAGCGTCAGCAGCAGATAGACTTCGCCGATCGCAACCGCGATCTGTCCCGGCCGCGGCAATACCTTCTCCGACCTGTCCGAGCTTTCGGTGCGGAAAAGCTGCATGCCGCCGACGCGCAGGAAAGGCAGAATGGCGACTGCCGTCAGAATAATGCCGACACCGCCCATCCATTGCAGCAGTGAACGCCAGAGAAGCAGGCCAGGCGGCGTGCGGTCGAGCCCGACCATCACCGTCGAACCTGTCGTCGTGACGCCGGACGTCGCCTCGAAAAAGGCGTCCGTGTAATTCATGTCCACTTGCGAAAACACGAAAGGCAGAGCGGAAAATGCACTGACGGAGAGCCAGCCAAGCGACGTCACCATAAAGGTGGCGCGATGCGTCAGGTCGCGGTTTTCGGTCTGGTTGGCCAGCATCAGCGCGCCGCCGACAAAGCCGGTTATGACTGAGGAAAAGAGAAATGCTTCCCAGTCGCCGCTCCGGGCAACAACCTCGGCGAGCACCGGCACCACCATGAGCACGGCAAGCACGACGAGCAATGAGCCGATCACAAGGCCCACGACCTTGGTGCTGTCGGCAGCCTCCCTGGCCCTTGCCCCGCTCCCGTCCATGAATGCCCCCGTCGCCGTCTTACGAATCGCCCCCTCCCGCTGGCCGGGGCCGGGGGTTCGAGATATATAGACATTAGGCGGTGCTTGCCATTCCCGGCCATAGCGCCCCTTTCCTGCCTTGTCCCGAGAAGTGAGTCCGATCCATGAGCCACGCCCCCGCAGCCGCACGAGCCGATGCGACATCCGCCGACCCCCTGCTTCCGGATCTGCTGCCGCTGTCGGCAAAAGCCGCAGACGCCGCAAACGCAATGCTGGCCAGAGCGAAAGCGGGCGTTTTCGCCAAAGTCTCCAAGGACGGGAAGGTCTCGGCCGCGCTGATCGAGCAGGAGCAATTCGCCGCGCACGGCCTCGCCTGGGCCGCCACCTATGTCGAAGCGCTACGCCAGCTTGCCGCTTATGCGCATCGCATGAGCGAAGAAAAGCGCTTCGGCGAGTTCGAGGCACTGATCGTTCAGGCAGCCTTTGGCGAGTACCTGAGCCAGATGTCGGGCGGCATTCCGATGAGCCAGGGCGAAACCGTGCGCCCGCGCGACCTCGGCCTGACCGACGCCGACATCGCCGCTTTCGAGACGGAGGCGGTGAAGAAACTCGCAACCGAAGGCAACACGGCGGAAGTCCGTGCCCGCCTCGCCGAGCTCATCGCAGCGAATGCAGGTGCCGCCACCTTCGGCGATGCAGGCCTCGAAGACACCTATGAGGCGATCCGCGACCAGATGCGCAAATTCGCCGATGCCGAAGTCACGCCTCACGCGCATGAGTGGCATCTCAAGGATGATTACATCCCGATGCCTGTGGTGAAGCAGATGGCCGAACTCGGCGTCTTCGGCCTGACCATACCGGAAGAATTCGGCGGCCTCGGCCTCGGCAAGGAATCCATGTGCGTGGTCTCCGAGGAACTGAGCCGCGGCTATATCGGCGTCGGCTCGCTCGGCACACGCTCGGAAATCGCAGCGGAGCTCATCCTCGGCGGCGGCACGAAGGACCAGAAGGACAAGTGGCTGCCGAAGATCGCAAGCGGCGAAGTGCTGCCGACCGCCGTCTTCACAGAGCCGAACACGGGCTCCGACCTTGCGAGCCTCAAGACGCGCGGCCGCCGCGACGGCGATGTCTACAAGGTGACGGGCAACAAGACCTGGATCACCCATGCCGCCCGCGCCGACGTGATGACGCTTCTCTGCCGGACCAATGACGAACCCGGCTACAAGGGCCTTTCCATGCTGCTCGCCGAAAAGCCGCGTGGCGACGATGCCAACCCTTTTCCGGCTGACGGCATGACAGGCGGCGAGATCGAAGTCCTCGGCTATCGCGGCATGAAGGAATTCGAGATCGGCTTCGACAATTTCGAAGTGAAGGCGGAAAATCTGCTCGGCGGCGAGGAGGGCCAGGGCTTCAAGCAGCTGATGCAGACCTTCGAGAGCGCACGAATCCAGACCGCCGCCCGCGCCGTCGGCGTCGCGCAGTCGGCCCTCGAACTCGGCCTTCGCTATGCGCAGGAGCGCATCCAGTTCGGCAAGCCGATCTACACCTTCCCTCGCGTCTTCGGAAAGCTCGTGATGATGGCCGTCGAAATCATGGTGGCGCGCCAGCTCACCTATTTCGCTGCGCGCGAAAAGGACGGCGGAAGGCGCTGCGACCTCGAGGCCGGCATGGCGAAACTTCTCGCCGCGCGCGTCGCCTGGGCGGCAGCCGATAACGCGCTCCAGATTCACGGCGGCAATGGCTTCGCACTCGAATATCCGGTGAGCCGCGTCCTCTGCGACGCACGCATCCTCAACATTTTCGAAGGCGCGGCGGAAATTCAGGCGCAGGTCATCGCCAGACGCCTGCTCGAAGGCGGGAACTGATATCATGACGGAACTGTTCAACTGGCTTGGCCCCATCGCACTGATCGCCGTACTGATCGTGCTGATACTGGGGCTTGTGAACATGATGCGGGGCGGCCCGGCGAACCGTTCGCAGATGCTGATGCGCTGGCGCGTCGGCCTGCAGTTTCTCGCCCTCATCATCATCATGACGGGGCTCTATCTGACCACGCGCTGAGCGGCTCCGTTCCCAAGGGAGGAGGCGGCACCCATGACTGGCAGGGACATCCCGGCAGCGGAACTGCCGAAGAAACGGCTCACCATTTCAGGCCGTCAC
>JAJLKS010000122.1:0-2793 GCA_033838765.1 Alphaproteobacteria bacterium | reverse complement strand
CCTCGCGCAATGGCAATGGGCTGGTCTGAATTTCTACGGCTTTTCAATGGTTTGGGCGTTGCCTCGGCGGAAGCTCCCGCACATCGTGATCGCGGCCTTCCAGCCTGGCCTTGTGGCGGCGGACTGCATCCACAACGAATTCCATAACGGCACGAACATGTGCGAGCTGCGCCAGATCGTTGCGCGCCATGAGCCATAATTCGAGACTGCCAAGCACATCCGGCCCGAAGACACGCACCAGGCCCGATTCGGTATCGCCCATAATGCAGGGCAGCGCCGCAAGGCCGAGCCCTTCCCGCGCCGCTGCCGCACGCGCCGCCACACTGGACGAGCGCAGCGCGATCCGCGCCGATTTCTCGGCGCGCGAGAACCACCAGATGGGCCCCAGCGGCGTTTCGGAGCGCGGAAATCCGATCAGGTCGTGCCCCGCAATGTCCTGCATCTGGGCCGGCTGGCCGCGTGCGTCGATGTAGCCGGGCGAGGCATAAAGCGCATAGGCCATGTCGCCGACCTTGCGCATCAGCATGTCCCCCTGGGTCGGCCGGGCAAGCCGGAGCGCCACATCTACATCCTTGAGCGGATTGCCGATTTTCGGCGCCTGCCCAACCGAGGCAAGGCGCGGATCGGTGACGATCTCGAGTTCGAGGCCCGGATGCTCCCGCCGGAACGCCGGAAACTCCATCGCAAGGAGGCTCGCCGCTACCACCTCTCCCGCCGCAAGCCTTACGCTCCCTTCGGCGCCCTCTCCCGCTGCCGCAAAATCGCGCGGGAGGGCCGAAAGACGCCGGTCCACGGGCTCCAGCGCCTCGACAAGCTTTTCCCCCGCCGCAGTCAGCCTGTAGCCGGTGCGCTCACGCTCGAAGAGCCGCGCGCCAAGATCGTCCTCCAGAGAGGCCACGCGCCGCAGGACGGTCGTGGTGTTGACGCCAAGCTGCTGTCCCGCGCCGGAGAGGCTGCCGGCACCGGCTACGGCTAGAAAAAATCGCAGATCGTCCCAGTTCATCGCGGTCCGGCCTCCATGGATCGGCGTCACGGAAGCAGGATAGCGGCCGGAAATCAGGCGTAAATGCGAAAATGCAAAAGGACGTTTGCGAAAACGCCCGCCCGGGAAACCTTACTGAAGAAGGAAGGTTACATAGGCACCATAACCAAGCAGCAGAAGCAGCGATTCGACACGCCCGATCCGGGCCCCGGTCCAGGCGAAGATCATGAAAAGCAACGTCGCGGCGATCATCACCCAGACGTCGAAGGACGCGATATCGCCGGGAATGGAGATCGGCTTCACCACGGCGACCACACCGGCAATGCCGAGCACGTTGAAGATGTTGGAACCGATAACATTGCCGATGGCGATATCCGCCTTCTTGCGGAATGCCGCGAGGACCGATGTCGCCAGTTCGGGGAGCGAGGTGCCCACGGCAACCAGCGTGAGGCCGATTACCGATTCAGAGACGCCAAGCTTCGTCGCAATCTCCACCGACGCATCGACCAGCAATGACGCGCCGATCACCAGTGCGACGAGGCCGCCCGCCGCCATGGCAAGCTCGACCAGAACCCCCATCGTGCGGCCGGACGTGACGAACTCCGCCTCGGCAGCATGCATCGCTCCTGCGCCGTCATTGCCTTTCTTGTCGGCCCGGTAGGTATAGACGAGATAGACGGCAAGCACGGCGAGAAAAGCGAGGCCGGCCTCGCGCGACAGGAAGCCGTAGACACAGACCGCGGCCATTGCCGCCGCCGCGATCAGCATCATCGTGCCGTCGCGCTTCAAAGCATCGCGGTCGCAGATCAGCGGAAAGACGAGGCCGGAAATGCCAAGGATCAGCAGGATGTTTGCAATGTTAGAACCGACGACATTGCCGATCGCGATACCCGGATAACCCTGAAACGCGCCTTCGAGGCTTGCCACCAGTTCCGGCGAGGAGGTGCCGAAGCCGACCAGCGTGAGGCCGATCAGAAAGGGCGAGATGCCGAGACGGGTGGCAAGCCCCGCCGCACCCTTGACCAGAAACTCGGCGCCGCCGAGCAGCAGCAAGAGGCCAAGCACGAGAAAGAAAATCGTCAATCCATTCTCCCGGAAACAGACACCCAAAATCGGGCCCGCAAGACATGGGAATGGAACGCCTGCTTGCGAGAGGCTGCAACCCCGCAAGCGAAATTTATTTCGTGCCGGGAACCGGCTTCACCAGATCCGCTGCCTGTTTCGCGAGTTTTCGGGCGTCATCCGTGTCCGAAGCCCTCGCCAGCGCAACGCCCATGCGGCGTCGCTCGAAGGATTCCGGCTTGCCAAAAAGGCGGATATCAGTGCCCGGAACGGCAAGCGCCCTATCGACCCCCTCAAAGGCGATGCCTTCCTCTTCGAGCCCGCCATAGATGACGGCGGAGGCACCCGGCGAGATCTGCTCGACCGAAACCGGCAAGCCGAGAATGGCGCGGGCGTGAAGTGCGAATTCGCTCTGATACTGCGTAATGAGGGTGACGAGCCCGGTATCGTGCGGTCGCGGGCTCACTTCGGAGAACCAGACCATGTCGCCCTTCACGAAAAGCTCGACGCCGAAAATACCCCGCCCGCCAAGGGCGCCCGTGACCTTCGCCGCAATGTCGCGCGAGGCGGAAAGCGCCTTCCCGCTCATCTCCTGCGGCTGCCAGCTCTCCACATAGTCCCCCTTCACCTGCCGGTGGCCGATGGGCGCACAGAACTGCGTTTCTATTTCGCCGCTTGCCCCCACGGCGCGCACGGTGAGCTGCGTGATCTCATAGTCGAAATCGATCAGCCCTTCGACGATGACGCGC
>JAJLKS010000121.1:0-2169 GCA_033838765.1 Alphaproteobacteria bacterium | reverse complement strand
CGCGTTCAGGATGGCGGTGAGGTTGAAATCATCGACTCCGCGGAGGGCGCAGAGCCCGCAGCTGCCACCGAAGCTGCCGCGGAATAGGCGGGGGAACTGATATGCATATTTCCGAACTCTTCATCCGCCGGCCGGTCTTTGCGACGGTGGTCAGCCTGATCCTGATGCTGATCGGCATCGTCTCCTACGACCGGCTTTCGGTGCGCGAATATCCCGAAATCGACGAGCCTGTGGTGACCGTCACCACGGTCTATCGCGGCGCGAGCGCGGCGGTGGTCGAACGCGAGGTGACGCAGCCACTCGAAGATTCGATGGCCGGCATTGAAGGCATCGAAGTCCTTTCCTCTACGAGCCGCGCGGAAGAAAGCCAGGTCACGGCGCGTTTCACGCTGGAAACCAATCCCGATGTGGCGGCAAGCGATGTGCGCGACCGCGTGGGTCGCGCGCGCGGGCTTCTGCCGGACGAAATCGAGGAGCCGATCATCGCGAAGGTCGAGGCCGACGCGCAGCCGATCATGTACATCGCCTTCAAGAGCGACCGCATGTCGGCGCTCGAGATCACGGACTATCTCGACCGCGTGGTGACGGACCGGCTGCAGAACCAGCCGGGCGTGGCGCAGGTGAGCATTTTCGGCGGACGCGAATATTCAATGCGCGTCTGGATCGACCGGGAAAGGCTCGCGGCCTATGGGCTGACCGTTCAGGACGTCGAGAACGCCATAAGGGCGCAGAACGCGGAAATCCCGTCAGGCCGCATCGAAAGTCTCGACCGAGAATTCACGGTGGTGTCCAAGACCGCTCTCGTGACGCCGGAAGAGTTCGGCGCCATCGTCGTCAAGGAAAGCGACGGCTTTCAGGTTCGCCTGAGCGAAGTGGCACGCGTCGAGGTGGCGGCGGCGGATGAGCGGCGCTCGGCAACGTATAATGGCGAGACCTCGATCTCGCTTGGCGTCGTCAAGCAGGCGACGGCGAACCCGCTCGACGTTGCGGCGAATGTGCGAAAGACGCTCGACGATCTCGCGCCGACATTGCCTGCCGGCATGGGTTCTTTCGTCGGCTACGACACGTCGGTCTTCATCGCGGAGTCGATCAGCTCGGTTTACGAAACGATCTTCGAGGCGATGGTGCTGGTCGTCCTCGTGATCTTCGTCTTCCTGCGCACTGTGCGTGCCTCGATCATTCCGGTGGTGACGATTCCGATTTCGCTCATCACGACGTTCGGCATCATGCTGATGCTCGGTTTCAGCATCAATACGCTGTCGCTTCTTGCCATGGTGCTTGCCATCGGCCTCGTGGTCGACGACGCGATCGTGATGCTCGAAAACATCTACCGGCATATCGAAGAGGGAAAGACGCCGCTTCAGGCGGCAATCGAGGGTTCGCGCGAAATCACCTTCGCCGTCATCGCCATGACGCTGACGCTTGTAGCGGTCTATGCGCCGGTGAGCTTTGCCGAAGGGCGGACGGGTAAGCTATTCCTCGAATTCGCGCTGACGCTTGCGGGTGCGGTGCTCGTTTCGGGCTTCGTTGCGCTGACGCTGACGCCGATGCTCTGCTCGAAGCTGCTTCGCCACGAGGTGACGGAAACGCGCGTGCAGCGCTGGCTGCGCGAGCGGCTCGAACAGCTCGATCAGGCCTACAAGACTTCGCTGCGCAGGGCGCTGTCGCGGCAGGGCGCGGTAGTCGGCGCGGCCTTTGCTGTGGCGCTGTCCTGCGTCGGCCTCTTCTCGCTGTTGCAGCAGGAGCTCGCACCGCTGGAAGACCGCGGCACGCTGCTTGTCGTCGGTCAGGCGCCGCAAGGGGCAACGCTCGAATTCTCGCAGCGCTATTCGAAGCAGATCGAGTCCATCTATACGGATATTCCCGAAGTCGCGGGCTATCTCGTCGTTTCCGGCTTTCCGCAGATTACCGATCTCGTGTCCTTTTCGCGTCTCATCCATTGGGGCGACCGCAGCCGGTCGCAGCAGGAAATCGTCGAGACGCTGCAGCCGAAGCTCAACCGTATTCCGGGCATTCTCGCCTTTGCCGTGAATCCGCCATCGCTGGGACAGAGCGGCCGGTCGCAGCCGGTCGAATATGTCATTCAGGCGTCCGGCACATATGAAGAGCTCGATGGCTATGTGCAGGCGATGCTGAACGAGATCAGAGGCAATCCCGGTTTCACAAATC
>JAJLKS010000120.1:0-1360 GCA_033838765.1 Alphaproteobacteria bacterium | reverse complement strand
CCTGATCCGCGCCTTCGCAGATCACGGAAAGAAACGCCCTGCCATAGCGTGCGATCTTGGCGCCGCCGATACCCGGAATATCGGCAAGCGCCGTCTCGCTCGCAGGCCGGCGGCGCGTCATTTCGCGCAAGGTCGTGTCATGGAAAATGACATAGGGCGGCACGCCCTGCTCCTTTGCAAGCCGCAGCCTTTCAGCACGCAGAGCCTGAAACAGCGCTTCATCTTCCGGAGATGCCCAGATTTCGGCCTCGGCACTCGCCCCCCGGCGTTTTCTGGCTGCGGCGGTATCGCGGCGCAGCTCGACTTTCTGTTCTCCGCGCAGCACAGGCCGCGCATCTTCCTCAAGCGCAAGCGCGCTGTAGCCGGCATGATCGACCGAAATGATGCCGCGTGCGGCAAGCTGTCGGAAAACCGATTGCCACCCCTTCTTGTCGAGTTCGCGGCCAACACCGAATGTCGGTAATTCGTGGTGCCGGCTGCGCTCGACCTTTTCGGTCAAGTTGCCAAGCAGCACATCGATGATGTGCCCGGCGCCATAGCGTTGCCCCGTGCGATAGATCGCAGACAGCGCCTTTCGCGCAGCCTCCGTGCCATCCCACAACTGCACCGGCTCGAGGCAAGTGTCGCAGTTGCCGCAGCTGCCGTCATGCGCCTCGCCGAAATGTGCGAGCAAGGCTTGCCTGCGGCACGCGACGGTCTCGCAAATTCCGAGCAATGCATCGAGCTTTGCCCGTTCGACCTTCTTCACTTCATCCGGCGTGGAACCTTCCTCGATCATCCGGCGCCGAAGCGCCGCATCGCCCATACCGTGGATCATCCATGCCGAAGCGGGAAGTCCATCCCTCCCTGCGCGCCCGGTTTCCTGATAATAGGCCTCGACGCTCGACGGCAGATCGAGATGGGCGACGAACCGGACATCCGGCTTGTCGATCCCCATGCCGAAGGCAATGGTCGCAACCAGCACAACGCCATCTTCCTTGATGAACGCATCCTGGTTCGCGTCGCGCACCTCGCGGTCGAGGCCTGCATGATAGGGCAGCGCCGCGAAGCCCTCTTCGGCAAGCCACCCAGCCGTTTCCTCGACCTTTTTCCGGCTCAGGCAATAGACGATGCCGCTCTCGCCTTTGCGCGTGCGCAGGAAATCGCGCAATTGCCGCCGCGCATTTTCCTTCCGGGCGATCGTGTAGGAGATATTCGGCCTGTCGAAGCTCGCCGAGAACACAGTCGCATCGTCAAGCCGCAAGCGATGGATAAGGTCGTCGCGCGTTTGCGGGTCGGCGGTCGCCGTCAAGGCAAGGCGCGGCACGCCGGGAAATCTTTCCTTGAGCGCGGCCAGTTGCAGATATTCCGGCCGGAAATC
>JAJLKS010000119.1:0-1730 GCA_033838765.1 Alphaproteobacteria bacterium | reverse complement strand
GGTCGATGAGCAAAACGGGATGCGGCATCGATTTCAGAATGACATTTGCCTCGGGCGGTCCGCCCGCACCAAATGCACGAACGGCCTGAGACATCAGGCAGCCTCCTTGTTTTCGGGTTTCTTTTCCGGCGCGGCTGTTGCAGCAAATTCGTAGAAGGCCGCAAGGCGCCTGAGCACTGCTTCGGGCTCGTCCATGCGAACGATTTCGCGCTTTGCTTCCATTGCTTCTTCCGGGAAGCTGCGCGATGCATCCTCAAGATACCAGACAAGGTGCTTGCGCGCGACGCGGAGGCCAAGGCGCTGCCCGTAATGGCCGATCATGTCGCGATAGTGCGCAGCCGCAATTTCGCCCTGCTTATCCCATGCGGGCGCTGCAAGTTTTTCACCGGTCGCAAGATAGTGTGCGACCTGGGCAAGAAACCAGGGACGGCCTTGCGCACCGCGTCCGATCATGACGGCATCCGCCCCGGACGCATCGAGGATTGCGCGCGCATCTTCCTCGCTGGTCACATCGCCATTGGCGACGACAGGAATCGAGACTGCCTTCTTTACTTCGGAAATGAAGTTCCAGTCCGCCCTGCCCTTGTAAAACTGGCAGCGGGTACGCCCGTGAACCGTTACCATCCGGATGCCGGCCGCCTCGGCACGGGCTGCGAGCTCCGGCGCATTGCGCTTCGTCTCGTCCCAACCCGTTCGCATCTTCAGCGTTACGGGGAGATCCACCGCACCGACTGTCGCTTCGATCAGGCTGAGCGCGTGATCGAGGTCGCGCATCAGCGCCGAACCCGAGAGACCCGATGTCACCTGTTTTGCCGGGCAGCCCATATTGATGTCGATGATGTCGGCTCCTGCCGCCGCCGCCACCTGCGCCCCCTTGGCCATCCAGTGGGCCTCGCGGCCGGCAAGCTGGATCGACAGCGGTGTGAACTCGCCCGCTCCTGCCGCCCGGCGGACTACATCCGGCCGGGCACGGACCAGCTCGTCGCTGGCCACCATCTCGGAAACAACAAGCCCCGCGCCCAGACGGCTGGCGGCCCGGCGAAACGGCAGGTCCGTCACGCCTGCCATAGGGGCCAGCAGGACCGGGTTCGGGAGCGTGTGATTACCAATCGTTATGGTCAAACTTTGGGCACCGGATTAAATTGCACAAATTTTACCCAATTTAGCGCCTGCCCAAAGTTTCAGCAAGGCAAATTGCTTGCGCAGATTCATGCAGAGTGCGAAACGAGCAGACATGAAAGTCGCCGCTCTGATCGTGGCGGCCGGCCGCGGCAGCCGCGCGGGACCGGGCGCACCCAAGCAGTACCGCCTTATCGCCGGCGAACCCGTGCTGAGGCGGACGCTCGCAGCATTTTCCAGTCATCAGGGCATCTCTTGCCTTCTGACAGTCATCCACCCCGAGGATGCGGAGGCCTATCAAGCGGCTGCAAAGGGGCTCGGCAAATTGCTTCCCGCCGTACCGGGCGGCCCATCGCGTCAGGCCTCTGTGCTGGCCGGGCTTGAGGCGCTGGCCGGAACGCAAGCGCCCGATCTCGTGCTCATTCACGACGGAGCGCGGCCTTTCGTATCCCACCGGCTGATAGACGACTGCATCGGCGCGCTTGCCTCGCATGACGGCGCGCTGGTCCCGGGGGACGAAGACAATTTCAAGATCACGAGCGCACAGGATATTGAGCGGGCGGAGCGGATGCTGATGCGTGGCGGCGAGACAAGAACAGGCATGGGTTACG
>JAJLKS010000118.1:0-6678 GCA_033838765.1 Alphaproteobacteria bacterium | reverse complement strand
GATCGAGGCGCTGGAGGCCGCCCTCGCGAAGAAGCCCGCACGGAAGGCTGCTAGCCCGGACGAGTGACGCGGCCACCCGCTTCATCCACAGATTCGGCCTCGATTTCCCCACCTATCGAACGGGCAAGGGTTGCACCGACTCAATGTGTCGGGCACGGTTGTCTGGTGTTCACGGGGCGGGCAGCCCACTAGATGTAGGGGCCGGAAGGGTGCTTTCCGGGCCCGGCGGGCAACCCGAGCGGGGTGATGAATGTCAGGCTCTGTCGCCGAAGCCGAAGAATTCGACGGCAATCCCCTCGATCTTCTCGAACAGGTCGCTTCCATCCGCGACTGGTTCTTCGAGCGGAGCCACGAGGATGAGCTGAATATCTGCGTCGCCGGAGAGTGGCGGGATTATCAGCTGTCGCTCAACTGGCGGAACGATATTTCCGGCCTTCATGTCGCCTGTACGCTGGACCTCAAGGTGCCGCCGGAAAAGCGACCTGTGGTGCGTCACCTCATTACCCTCATCAACGAGCAGCTCTGGTCGGGCCATTTCGACATCTGGTCGGATGAGGGCGCGGTGCTCTATCGCAACAGCCTGCTGCTTTGCGGTGGCGCGGCGGCAACGCCAGAGCAATGCGAGGCGCTGCTTCGGCTCGCAGTCGAGGCCTGCGAACGCTATTATCCGGCGCTGCAATTCGTGATGTGGGCGGGGAAATCGGCCGAGGAGGCCATTGCCGCCGCCATGTTCGAAACGCAGGGCAGCGCCTGACGCGCTGACGGGTTTCTCAGTAGACGGTTCCAGAGATGACAGTTTCGATCGACCGCCCGCTTGTGCTCGTGGGCGCGGGCAAGATGGGCAGTGCGCTGCTTTCCGGCTGGCTTCAGGGCGGTCTGCCGCCGTCGCTCGTTCACGTGCGCGAGCCGAATGCCGCGGACGATATCCGTGCGCTCGCGGCGAAGGGGCTGAAGCTCAATGCCCCGGTCGAGGAAATTGCAGCCCAGAAGCCGTCCCTCGTGCTGATCGCGGTCAAGCCGCAGGCGATGGGGGCCGTGCTGCCGGAGCTGCAGCCGCTGGTCAGGCCTGAGACCGTGTTCCTGTCCATTGCGGCGGGGACGGGTCTGCAACGGCTGGAAGAGCTGCTCGGCGCCGGTGTGGCTGCGATCCGCGCCATGCCGAACACGCCTGCATCGGTCGGGCGCGGCATCACCGTCGCCCATGCGAACCGGCAGGTCACGGCTGAACAGCGTGCGCTGGCGGATGGGCTTCTTGCTGCGGTGGGCGAAGTCGGCTGGGTCGAGAGCGAGGGGCTCATCGACGCGGTGACGGCGATTTCGGGCAGCGGTCCGGCTTACGTCTTCTATCTGGTCGAATGTCTTGCGGCGGCGGGCGAGGCGCTGGGTCTCGATCAGGCCCTCGCGATGAGGCTCGCAAGGGAAACGGTGAGCGGCTCCGGCGAGATGTTGTACAGGCTTTCCGAACCGGCGTCCGAACTCCGCGCCAATGTGACGTCGCCGGGCGGCACGACCGCCGCCGCGCTCGATGTGCTGATGGGCGAGGGCGGCTTGTCGCCGCTGATGCGCCGTGCGGCGACCGCGGCGCGGGACAGTGCACGGGAACTCGGCAAGTAGGCTCGCCATCCGGGCCCGCGGGCCCTATGTTCTCTCCCACAGGAGAGCGACATGGCCCGCAAGAGCGACCCGGAAGAGAAAATCATCAATGCCGCGATGAAGCTTGCCGCCGCACAAGGCTGGCAGGCGCTCACGCTCGCCGAGATTGCGAAGGCGGCGAAGCTGAACCTTTCGGAGATGCCGGCGCATTTTTCGTCGAAGACGGCCATTCTCGCCGCCTATGGCAAGCGGATCGATGCGCGTGTTCTCGATGAGGCCTCCGCCGATGAGATCGAGGGAGAAAGCGCGCGGGACCGGCTGTTCGATGTGCTGATGATGCGCTTCGATGCGATGTCGGCGGACAAGAAGGCACTGAAGCGTATTTTCCACGATCTGAAGCGCGAGCCGCTGTCCTCTGCGGTACTGGCGCGGCCGATGCTGCAATCCATGAGCTGGATGCTGGAAACGGCGGGGATCGATTCCTCGGGCATCCGGGGCGCCCTGCGCGCACGGGGCCTTGCGCTGATCTGGACCTCGGCCTTCAATGCCTGGCTCGAAGATGACGACGACCAGTCGAAGACGATGGCTGTACTCGACAGGCGCCTGGCCGATGCGGCACTGCTGATCGAGCGCGTGTCGCGCTTCATGCCGAAGAGGCGTGAGGCTGGAGAAGCCGCCTAGAAGTGAAAGACGCGGCAGGCGGTGAGTTTGCCGGATTTCCACTCGAGGATTTCGGCAACACGCTTTCGTCCCGCCTCGTCGCCATTTACCACGCGCCAGTATTCGATGGCGGCGCGGCCTTCCTCATCCGTTCCCTCGGCGATGACATTCGTTATGTCGGCACGGAAACTTGTCAGAACCTTCGCGACGGCGGCGGCATAGGCGCGCAGTTCCGCGGGTCCATGAAGCGTTCCATCGGCGCGGTTCATGCGAGCGGTGACGGCGCTGCTCATATGCGTGGCGTCATCGGCATAAAGCGCTGCGACCTCTTCCGGGTCGAGGCTCGACCAGGCAGCCTGCCATTTCAGAACCATTGCTGGAATTTTCATTCGCTGTCACACCGGCAGATGGATGATGGCGCGCAGGCCGCCCATGGGGCTGCGAGCGAGCGTGATATCGCCGCCATGACCGCGGGCGATGTCGCGTGCGATGGCAAGTCCGAGGCCCGTGCCGCCCTTGTCCAGATTGCGCGCGGCGTCGAGCCGGTAGAAGGGACGGAAGACCTCTTCCAGCTGCTCTTCGGGAATGCCCTCGCCGTCATCGTCGACCAGTATATCGATACTGCCATCGTCTTCGCTCTCCGCATCGCGGATCGCGGTCACCCAGACATGCGGCGCGTATTTGCCGGCATTGTCGACGATGTTGGTCAGGCAGCGCTTGAAGGCGTTGCGCCGGAGCGGCAGTGTGAGATCGCCATGCAGGTCGAGCTTCACGTCGTGGCCCTTGCGGATCGCATCGTCGCTCACCTCGGCAATGAGTTCGCCCAGATCGGTCTCTTCGGACGCCTCGCCCTGATGGCCGCGGGCGAATTCGAGATAGTCCTCGAGCATTCGCTCCATCTCTGCAATATCTTCGCGCAGTTCGGCAATTTCCGGCCCTTCGGGCAGCATGGCGAGTTGCAGCTTGAATCGCGTCAGCGGTGTGCGCAGATCGTGGCTGACGCCTGCGAGCATGGCAGTGCGCTGTTCGATCTGGCGTTCGATGCGGGTGCGCATTTCGATGAACGCCTGTGCGGCGCGGCGAACTTCCGAAGCGCCTTGCGGACGAAACTTCTCCACATCGCGGCCCATGCCGAAGGACTCCGCGGCGGAGGCCAGCCGCTCGATGGGGCGTATCTGGTTTCTGAGGAAGATCACGGCAACGATGATGAGCACGATCGAGGTGCCGACCATCCAGACGATGAAGATATGCGAGTTCGAGGCATAGACCTGCGAGGCCGGCGTCAACACACGCATCACGCCGCCGCTATAGGCGATGCGGATATCGACATAGCGATTTTGCTGCGTCGTGTTGATCCAGTAGGGGCGCGCGATCCGCTTTCTTATTTCATCGTTCAGCGAGTCCGCCAGCAGGCCGCCGACGGAAGACGGTGTTTCCGGCAGGGTTTCGCCTTCGAGAAAGGCGATGGGCAGGCCGAGATTTTCGCCCGCGCGTCTGGCGATGCGCGATGCATCGAGTGGGGTCGGATTTTCCTCATATTCCTCGATCAGCATTGCAATTTCGGCGACGGTCTTGGCGGACAGGCGCTCGGTGACGAGTTGCCAGTGACGTTCGAGGAAGACATAGGTGACGACGACCTGCAGCAGAACCATCGGCGCGACGATGATGATGAGCGAACGCCAGTAGAGGCCCGTCGGCATGAGCCGTTTCAGCAGCAGGAAGGGATGAAGCGATGGTGCGGCGGCGGCACGCTTGCGCGACGACGATGTTCCGCTTCTGTTTTCGGTGTCTGCGCTCGTCATGGCTTCAGTCCGGCATCAGCGCGTAGCCTTCGCCGCGCACGGTTTGCAGATAGACCGGGTTCTTCGGATCGGCTTCGAGCTTTCGGCGCAGACGGTTGATCTGCACGTCGATGGAACGCTCCGCCGCTTCATTGTCGCAAAGGTCGAGGCGCGAGAGAGGCTTGCCGGGATTGGCCGCGAAAATGCGCATGAGCTGGATTTCGCGCGTGGTGAGCCTTATCTGCCGGTCGCCCTCCCACAATTCGCCTCGCGTGACGTTGAAGCGCAGCGGCCCGAGCGAAATCTCATCTGCCTTCTTCATGCCGGGCATCTGCGCGCGGCGGAGAATTGTGCCGATGCGCAGAAGCAGCTCCCGCGGTTCGAAGGGCTTTGCGAGATAGTCGTCGGCGCCGCGCTCGAGACCCTCGATACGGTCGCCAGCCTCGCCGCGCGCGGTGAGCATGAGGATCGGCACCGGCGAGGTGCGCCGCAGGGACCGCGCGAAATCGAAGCCGCTTTCGCCGGGCATCATCACATCGAGGACGATCAGGTCGAAGGCGAGGCCCTGAAGGCGGGCGCGCGCCTCGGCTGCATGTTCGGCGGTGGTGACGCGAAAGCCATTGTCGGAAAGATACCGCTTCAGCAGTTCGCGGATGCGCCGGTCGTCATCGACGACGAGGATGTGAGGCGCATCGTCGGCGACGGGCGCGCGAGCCTGCTCCAATGTGCTTCCCGGTTCTGCGGCCAAGTGCCGTCTCCTTCAGCCTTTGCGCGGGGCAGGCTAGTTGGTCTGGGCGGGCCGGGCGGCTGTGAGCCGCTCCACTTCCGGCCGGTCGTCTTCGTTCACGAGTGCAAGCAGCACGGCGCGCCAGGCGGCTTCCGCGCCGGGGCCGGCGCTGGCGAGGGCCGCAGCGACACGGGCCTGCTGCGGGGCGGCCAGACGCTGCTCCAGTTCGAGGCCTGCTGGCGTCAGAAACAGAAGCCGCTGGCGGCGGTCCTGTTTGCCGGTTTGCTGTTCGATGAAGCCGCGCTCGATCAGCTGTTTCAGTACGCGCGCCAGGCTCTGCTTGGTGATGCGGAGAATGTTCAAAAGCTCGGCCACGGTGATGCCGGGATGGCGGCCGACGAAATGGATGACGCGGTGATGGGCGCGACCGAAATCATATTTGGCGAGAAGTTCGTCCGGATCGCTGATGAAGTCGCGATAGGCAAAGAAAAGAAGCTCGATGGCCTCGGTCAGGGGGCCGGTTTCGCGCGCGGGAAGGCCCTGCGCGGGGCGTTCTGCCGCGCGGGCCGGTGCTTTTCCCGTTGGTTTTGCCGTGACCGTCATTTTATGTCAGCCATGTTGACATATTTTCCGCTAAGTGCTACCCCTAACAAACCGCTTGAGACAGAATGGGCGCAAAGGCCGGGCAGATCGAATCTGACGGTCAGTATAGAGGAAGTTCGCCCGAACGGCTGTCTCCGGCAATTCCCCCCAAGGGGCACGCGGTCAGCCGGACAAGATTGGCAAAAACCGGCGCGGCGCGAAACGGCATCAGGAAACTTGGTCATGGCAGACGTTCCCTTCGACAAACGCGACGGCTTTATCTGGTTCAATGGCGAGCTTGTGCCGTGGTCGGATGCCAAGGTGCATGTGCTGACGCATGGCCTGCACTATGCGAGCTGCGTGTTCGAGGGCTGCCGGATGTATGGCGGCGAAATCTTCAAGCTGCGCGAACATTCCGAACGGCTCATCAAGTCGGCTGAAATCCTCGGCTTCACGATTCCCTACAGCGTCGAGGAAATCGACGAAGCCTGTGTTGCAGCCGTGCGGGCGCAGAAGCTGACCGATGGTTACGTCCGTCCCGTGGCATGGCGCGGCAGCGAGGCGATGGGTGTTTCGGCGCAGAAGAACAAGATCAACCTCGCGGTCGCGGCCTGGGAATGGCCGTCCTATTTCGACCCCGAGCAGCGCAAGAAGGGCATCCGTCTCGACATCGCGCAGTACAAGCGGCCCTCGCCGGAAACCGCGCCTTCGATGGCGAAGGCGGCTGGCCTCTACATGATCTGCACGATCTCGAAGCATGCGGCCGAAAACAAGGGCTATGCCGACGCCCTGATGTATGACTATCGCGGCTATGTGGCGGAAGCGACGGGCGCCAACATCTTCTTCATCAAGGACGGCGTCATTCACACGCCGAAACCCGACTGTTTCCTCGATGGTATCACGCGGCAGACGGTGATCGGCCTTGCCAGGGCGCGCGGCTATGAGCTTATCGAACGGCATATCAAGCCGGAAGAGCTTTCGGATTTCTCCGAATGCTTCATCACCGGCACGGCGGCCGAAGTGACGCCGGTTGGCGAGATCGGTCCGCACAAGTTCACGCCGGGCGAGATCACGAACAATCTCCATCAGGACTATATCGCCGCGGTTCACGCACATCAGCATCGCGCGAAGGCCGCGAACGCCTGATGGCAGAGCGTTCCGAATGAAAAAGGCGGCTCCTTGCGGGCCGCCTTTTTTGTTTGCGTTCAAGCCGCGCGGGCTTTCAGAACGCTGAACGTCGCATTGGCGCGGGCGCACACCTTGCCATCGGCGGTGACGAGACATTGCGCGAAGGCAAGCGTGCCGCCGGCCTTCACGACCTCGGGCACCACTTCG
>JAJLKS010000117.1:0-6240 GCA_033838765.1 Alphaproteobacteria bacterium | reverse complement strand
GAGAGAACCAAGCGTGAGGATATTGGCGAGTACAGGAGCATCGACAATGCGGAACTTGTCGATGCGCAATGTGCCGGACAGGGGCGAGCCGGGCTTGCTGTCGTCATAAGTGCCGTTCGCGCGGAGCTCGCCGCCCTGCATGCTGCGCGTGAAGTCGAGCGCGCGCAGGACGGCGCCTGCATTGCCCGATTGCGCCTTCAATACGCGAGCGCCTGTTCCGTCCGGACCGACCTTCACCGTGACGGGCGCCTCGCCATCATCTGTCGCAGTCAGATCCATCGACCAGAGCTGGCGGTCCACCTGCACCATGCGGATCGACACATCGCGGAACAGTGTGCCGTGATGACCGGCCGCCTCGCCAATATCCGCCACCAGAGTTGTACGGCGAACCGGATCGTTCACGATTTCCCCGGTCAGGATGACGGGCTCCGGCGCGGGGGCATCGGCCGCATCCGCCCGTCCCGATCCGCCGAGAAAGCTGCTGAGTAGCCCGCGCGCATTGAAACGCAGGCCCTTCACTTCCATCTGCAAGGCGGCATCGGCGACAGGCCCCGCGCGGAAACTGAAATCATTGTCCGGCCCAAGCCTGACAACCGGCAGGTCCGCAGCCACCAGGCCGCCCGAAGGACCGATGGTGAACTCGCCCCGCGTATCGATGCCTTCGCCTTCGAGTTCGAAATCCGAAATGCGAAAGGCACCATGTTCCAGCATCGCGAGATCGAATTTGACAGTCGCGGGCTCTCCC
Organism: Alphaproteobacteria bacterium; assembly: GCA_033838765.1. Taxonomy (GTDB): domain Bacteria; phylum Pseudomonadota; class Alphaproteobacteria; order Parvibaculales; family Parvibaculaceae; genus Parvibaculum. Next base: position 5,495 of record JAJLKS010000117.1, on the reverse strand, counting down.
GCGGGTTTCCACCAACCGGCATCGTCGAACCGCGCAATTGCGTCGGTGAGATCGGCGCTGATCGAACCGCGGTTCACGCGCCGGCCATCGCCGCTCAGGGTCGCATCCACATTGGCGGCGCCTGCGATGAATTCGTCGAGCTTCAACCCGAGCGCCGCGCGGCCCGCCTCGTCGAGCGGTCCTCGCAGGCGGTAGGTCGAGCGCGGCGACACGCCTTCGCCGAAATTCTCGCGCCATTCGAGATCGAGTTCCGCCGCATGGCTGAGGCCGATCGGTCCCTTCGCGCTCAATCCCTGCCGGTCCACCGTCAGATCGAGCGTGCCGGACGTAACGGACAGGTTTTCCTGAATGTCCGGAATGACGACATTCTCGGCCCGCCCGGTGCCCGAGAACATCACTTCATCCATCGCAACGCTTTTTCTGAGGGGCAGCGTGATGGAGCCCTTGAGGCGGCCGGTGCCGCCGACATCGCGAGGATCGAGTCCGAACTTGCTGATGAGTTCGAGCGGCTTGCGATCGAGCACCGTCAGGATATCCGCGGTCGCGCCTGCGACGGTGAAGGCGATGTGACCGGGTGCGCCTTTCGTTGCAAGCTGGTCGGCATAGAAGTGCCCTTCGCTCACCGCAATATCGCCCTGCCCCTGCTGGCGGATGACGGCAGAGGAAACCCATGCATCGAAGCGGTTTCCTTCGACAAGGCCGCGCGCCACAAGCTCCTCCATCGGCGGCAGCTCGCCGAGATATTTCAGCGTCTGTCCGTTTGCAAAAAATTCGAAGCGGAGGTTTTCCGGCGGTATCGGAATATGGTTAGCGGCATCCTGGATCATGCCGGCAGGCAGATCGATCGCGAAGCTGCCGCCTGTCAGCGTTCCGCCTGAAAGATTCTTCCCCACCCATTCGCGCGCGCCTCGCGCAAGTTCGAAGGGCCAGATTGCGACGAATGCATCGAGCGGCAAGGGCTCAATCTGGCCGTTCACCTTGACCGCGGGTGAGCGCTCGGCATCCGCAACACTGCCCGACAAGCGAATGCCGCCACCCGCCACACCAAGAAAAAGCTCGCCGATCTCGGCCTTCATGGCATCGAAATCGAGCCGCGCATTGAGCCTCAGGACATCGAGATCGACGGGGCCAGCAAAAAAGCCGGGGACTTCGGTGTGCACGCGTTCGGCCGTCAGATCGGCCGTCACTGCGGCGATGTTCAGGCCATCGCCCATCTCGTAACCGATCGCACCGGACAAGGTCGCATCATGCGGGCCCGCCTTGAAGGAAAGTTCCTCCACCGCGATGAGGCGCGCGGTCCCGTCGACCGACACCATGCCCTGAGCCTTTTCGAGCGGGATCGTCGTTTCCCACGGTTCAGGCAGGTTGATCTCGCCGGCGCCTGAGCGAAGCTGCAGACGCGCCGCTTTCAATTCGCCGCTGCGGGCGATTTCCACTTCGCCTTCGGCATATAGCGGCGCATCGAAGACGGCGTAGTCGGCGAAGGCAGGCGAAAGCCGCGACAGCGCAGCGGGCACGACATTGGTCGCGCTCACGTCGATGCGGGCAGCATCCCCGCCTGCTGGCAGGAAGCCGTTCATTTCAAGCCGGGCTGTGGTGTCGGCAAACTGGAAATCCGCCTCAAGCATGCCGGCAATGCCGCCATCGCCCCGATAGATCGCCATAAAAGCCTTCGGCGCCTCGAATGTGACGCCATTGACCTCATCGACAAAGGTGAGCTTCGCATTGCGTATGCCGAAGCGTGTGAGATAGCCAAGCGGCGTCGATGTGTCGGTCTCGTCGAGAAGCGCGTCGAGCAGCGGGCCGATGACGGCGGCCTGACCGTCATCCGGCTCGGGGATAGCCCCCTCTTCCGCCAGCGCCAGCGTGACGCCCGTTCCGGGGCGGCGCAGCACAGTTGCGCTGACGCCATAAAGCTCCACCGAGGTGGGAGCTAGAATGCCGCGGAAAAGTGCGGGAAGGCTCAGGTCGAAGGCGAGTTGGGGGACGGTGGCGATTTCATTGCCATCCGCGCCGTTCAGTTGCACATCGGAAAGGCGGAGCGCGAGTTCGCGTTCTTCCGCCGCCCATACGAGGATCGTATCGCCGATCACGAGTTCGCCGCCCTGCAATGCAGGCCGCGCCGCATCTTCGATCATGCGGTTCAGGATCGAAAAGGAGACAGGCCCCGACGACAGCCGCCAGGCGAGGACGGCGAACAGCACCGCCATCACCGCAACGGCGACTCCCGCAACTTCCAGGGCAATTTTACTGGTCCGGCGTATCAACGAACTACGTTAACTCCTCTCGCTCGCCGCCCATAAAGACCGGAGAATTGCGGCAAAAGCGAGTCGAGCGACGTTCTAGCTCCAGCCGGGTTTCCTGTCTGCAAATTTGGGGCTAGCCAGCGGCGCGCCGCAAACAATATTAACGGAAATGGCCCGCCCACACCCGGCAAGCCCCCAGAATGCCCCAGAAAGCGAAGGAGCGAGATATCCATGACCAAAGCCCCCGCCAAGAAGAGTTCAACTGCCAGGCCGAAGACCTCCGCCAAGGCCAAACCGGCAGCCAAGGCGAAAGCACCCGCCAAGGCCAAAGCGGCTGCGAAGGCCGAGGCCGGTTCCCGGCTGCCCGCCGAGGGCAAGAAGGCCCCTGCATTCTCGCTGCCCGCCGATGACGGCTCGACGGTCTCGCTGAAGTCGCTCGCGGGAAAGAAGGCGGTTCTCTACTTCTATCCGAAGGACGACACGCCGGGCTGTACGACCGAGGGCATTGCCTTCAGCGCGTTGAAGAAGAAGTTCGATGCGGCGGGTGCCGTTGTCCTCGGCATTTCGAAGGACTCAATCGAGAAGCACTGCAAGTTCCGCGACAAGCACAATCTGACCGTCCGGCTCCTTTCCGATGAAGAGGGCAAGATGCTCGAAGCCTATGGTGTGTGGACGGAAAAGAGCCTTTATGGCCGCAAGTTCATGGGTATCGAGCGCAGCACCTTCCTGATCGATGAGAAAGGCATCGTCCGCAAGGTCTGGCCGAAAGTGAAGGTGAACGGTCACGCCGAAGAGGTGCTTGAAGCGGCGAAAGCGCTTTGAGCGGCATGAACGCGATATCGCTGGCGGAGGCCGCGCGGGAGGTCCTCCTTTGCGGCGATGCCGATGAAAAGGCGCGTCTGGCCCGCATCGCGGCGGCGCGCTGGCGGGCGGGCGAACTCGCGACCGGCGCAAGTGTCGAGATGCCCGACCGGCCGAACCGGCCCGCGCAGCCCGAGCTTCTGCTGCCGCGCGACATGCCAAGGCGGAGCTTCAAGGGCGAGCGCGGGCGCATCGCCCTTCTTCATTCGCTCGCCCATATCGAGCTCAATGCGATCGATCTCGCCTTCGATCTTGCGGGGCGCTTTGCCGGCGCGGATATGCCGCGCGCCTTTTTCGACGACTGGGTATCCGTCGGCGACGACGAGGCAAGACATTTTGCCATGCTGCAGGCGCGGCTTGCGGCACATGGCGCGGCCTATGGCGACCTGCCGGCCCATGACGGGCTCTGGCAGGCGGCGGAAGAAACCCGGCACGACCTCATGGCGCGGCTTGCCGTGGTGCCGATGGTGCTGGAAGCGCGCGGGCTCGATGTAACGCCCGCCATGATCGGGCGGCTGACCGGCGCGGGCGATCATGAGAGCGCCCGTGTGCTCCAAACGATTTACACGGAAGAAAAGGACCATGTGGCGGCGGGCGCCCGATGGTTCGCCTGGCTCTGCGAAAAGCAGGGGGAAGTACCCGAAGCCGCATTCCACCGGCTGGTGAAGCGGCACTTCCGAGGGGCGCTGAAGCCACCCTTCAACAAACCGGCGCGCGACGAGGCCGGGCTTCCTGCCGGATTCTACGAGCCGCTGGCCGCGGCAGCGCCCCCGCCCGGGACAGCGGACGCTTCATAAACCTGCAATATGGTGAATGAATATTAACCATTAACTTCAAAACTCTACCGGCGTATGTTGTCAGCCTGTGCCAAATTGGGTGGAATGGGCACATGGAAAAAGGGGGCTTGGGGCATTGAGGGGCATGCACCAGCGGTCCGGTTGGGCCGACAGATTTCGCAGTTACATGCGGCATATGTATGTGGAGCGGCAGATTTACATCCGCTCCCATGGGCATGTGCAGTTCATTTCGCTTTCTCCGCTGACACAGGCGGTTTTTGCCTTCATCGCTTTCGCCTGCCTGACCTGGGTGGCCTATTCGTCGGTGAATGTCGTCTTCAAGGAGCAGATCATCGCGGCCAAGGATCGCCGCTATGTGAAGATGCAGTCCTCCTATGAAGAGCGCATGGCGCGGCTCCAGTCCGCCTATGACGAACTCAACGGCCAGCTCATCATTACGGAAGAGCGTTTCCTCGCCACCACAAGGCAGCTGGAAGAAAAACACGAGCAATTGTCAGCACTTATGACGCAACGTCAAAGCGCCGGCTCAACTCTCGATACGATGCGCCGGAACTATGCGCAGACGGTTTCGGGCCAGACCGTGGCAAGCGCTGACGGCAATACGGTGCTGATGCGCGTGGACGGGGCCGCCGAAAGCGGAACCGAAGTGGTCCATACCACGGCCCGGCCGCAGCAGCAGACCGCGAGCCTTGAGCGTTTCGTTATCGAAACGCCCGCCGATAGCGCCGCCATCGACATTGCCGAACTCGCCGGGCGCGCGGAGCGCCCGAACGAGGTCGTGGCCCAGATTGACGCAAGACTGGCCCAGCTTGACCATGCCCAGCAGGGCCTCATCAATAACGTCGAAGAGCTGACCGACAGGCGGCTCAGGGAGCTGAAGTCGATCGTCTCGATGACGAAAGTCGTCAATCCGGACGAGCTTCTGAAGCGTTCCGCGACGAGGACCGCCCAGGGCGGTCCCTTCATCGACCTGGCGGGCGGACTGGACCTTGCCGGAGGCGATGAAAGCGCCTTTGCCAAGCAGCTTTTCAGGATCAGCCAGAATCTCAAGAAAGTGGCTGATCTTGAGGAATCCATTGCGAGAATGCCACTTGCTGAACCGCTCGTTCACTACCGCAAGACGAGCAGCTACGGATCGCGGCGAGACCCCTTCAACGGGCGCATGGCGTTCCATTCCGGCGAGGACATGGCGGCACCGCACGGCACCAAGGTCTATGCGCCGGGGGCCGGTACGGTCACTTTTGCGGGCTGGCGGGGCGGCTATGGCCGGGTCATCGAGATCGACCACGGCAATGGCTTCAAGACGCGCTACGGGCATCTCGGCTCCATGAGCGTCAAGACTGGCCAGAAAATTGCATTTCGGGATGTGATAGGCAAAGTCGGGTCCTCTGGACGAAGCAGCGGTCCCCATCTCCACTATGAGGTCTGGTTCGACGGTATCGTTCGTAACCCCTCCAAGTTCATCGAGGCAGGGCAATATGTTTTCGCGAAACAAGGATAAAGACACAGACAAGGCGCCGGCCGCAGCCGCGCCGGCTCCCGCGCCCGCAGCCAGCACCGGGCGGCGCCCCAATGTTCGCACGGCGCCCTC
>JAJLKS010000116.1:0-5391 GCA_033838765.1 Alphaproteobacteria bacterium | reverse complement strand
AGTCGATGCCGTTTTCATCCTCCGACCAGCGCCGGTAACCCATGAAGCCGAGAACGGCGTCATAGAAGGGCGCCGAGGCTTGAGGGTCCGTCACCGTGAGATCGAGATGATGAATGAAACCGCGCATGAGGTCCGCGAAATCGTCATTGGCTGCCGTGCCTGAGCAAAGCCTCTTTTTCGATTCCGAGCCAGCGAAAAGCGGCAGTCAGATCGGCGGAAAGCTCGCTCGCGATTGCGTAAGTTTTCGGAACTATGCCGCCGGTCGCCCCGAGATTGCCGAGCGCATCCCAGATTTTTCTTTCCATCTGGGCAAAGCCCTTGAGGAGTGCGCCCCGCTCGTCGCCTGAGAGCGCGGTCTGGGCGCGCAGGGCGATCTCCTTCAGCCATTCCATGTCTTCGTCCGGTGTGCCGGGCAATATGTCCTCGCTCTTCAAGGCTTCGCCGATCCGGCGGCTCATGTCGCGGCAGGCAATGCTCCGCTTAGCTGCATGATCGCGCCAGCCGCCATGCGCCACGCCCGCAGCCGTTTCGTAGTACCGGCTTGCGGACTGGCAGGCGACGCCGAGTTCCCTCAGCGCTGCTTCAGCTTCTGTCAACAGGATCTGGGTCATTCCTCTCCTTCCTTCGGCACGATCACCTTCAATGCTTTGGGCGCGACGCGGAAGCGCACCGGCGTTTCGGTCAGTTCTTCGCCATCCGCGAATACACGGCGCTCCGGGCGCGTCACGATCGATATTTCGGCGCCCTCGCTGCAGAGGGTTTCCGGCGCAAGGTCGGCCCGGCCGAAACGGAGAAACGGCAACAGCGCAGCGAGGCCGAACGCCGACCGCGGGACGACTGCACATAGATGCAGCCTGCCATCCGTCAGCGTTGCATCGGGATGCACCTGCATGCCTCCGCCATAGAAGCGTCCATTGCCGACCAGGAGTTGGATGCATCGCATTCGCCGGCGGTCCCTCTCGCCCTCGATCCGGGCGACGAAACTGCGCGGCTTCAGCGCTGCCTCGATGGCGCTGATCGCGTAACTCAGAACGCCCCATCTGCACTTGCGCTCTTTCGTCTGAAGGCGGCTGATCGTATTGGTCATGCCGATGCTGGCGGCGTTGAGAAACGGTATGCCGTTCGCATAGCCGACGTCGACGGCAGACATGCGTCCGCCGGTCAGGAGCGCCGCAAGTTCTTCCGGAGTTCCCGGCATGCAAAGAGAACGCGCGAAATCGTTTGCGGTTCCGGCGGGAAGCACGAGCAGCGGCATTTGCCGATCAACAAGACAACCGATGAGAGGGCTCAGCGTGCCGTCGCCGCCTGCCACTGCCACCGCGTCGATGTCGCGGGCATCCTTCAGAATTCTGCAGCAGGTGTCCGCATCGTCCGGTCTTTCGTGTCGGACCTCGATACCCTTGCCGCGGACTGCGGCAAGAAACAGCTCCGCGTCCCAATCCCTGCCTCCACCGCTGTTCGGATTTTCGAGCAGCAGGATGCGGCTGGTTCTGGCCGTTCCGGTCCCGGATGAAATGCTGTTTTCCATGGCGGCTCCGGATTGTAGAGCGCACCGGCCTCAGGAAAAGGGCCTTGTGTGATTCAGCTGCACTTCGAATAGCCGCAGGAGGTGCAGGTTTCGCAGCCTTCCTGCCGTATCATGCCGCGCTCGCCGCAGCGCGGGCAGCCCTTGAGTGCCGTTGCGGATGCAGGGGGCGGCGGCGGGTCGCCCGCGACGGCGCGAAGCGCCTCCGTTACCGGGCGGCCATCCTTTGCGGCAATGAAGCCCGTGTCGATCATGTGCTGTTCGATCACTTCGCCTATGGCGGCAAGGAGGCTCGGCACATAGCGGCCCTTCATCCATGTGCCGCCGCGCGGGTCGAACACGGCTTTCAGTTCTTCCACGACGAAAGTCACATCGCCGCCACGGCGGAAGACGGCGGAGATCATGCGCGTCAGCGCCACCGTCCAGGCGTAGTGTTCCATGTTCTTCGAGTTGATGAAAATCTCGAAGGGCCGTCTGCGTCCATCCTGCAATATGTCGTTGATGGTGATGTAGATCGCGTGGTCGCTTTCCGGCCATTGCAGCTTGTAAGTGAAGCCAGGCAGCACCGTCTCGCGCTCCAGCGGCTTCGACATGTAGACGACGCCGTCCTTCTCATAGCGTTCGGGATGGGCCGCCGGTGCGGCAAGCGGCAGGGCCGCCTGCTCGGCAGGCGCAGGTGTCTCGTCAATCGAGAGGACGGAGCCGCGTACATCGCTCGGGCGATAGGTGGTGCAGCCCTTCAGGCCCTTTTCATAGGCGTCCATATAGACGCTCCTGAAGTCCTCGAAGGAAATATCGGCGGGTACGTTGATCGTCTTCGAGATCGAGCTGTCGATGAAGTCCTGCACGGCCGCCTGCACGGCGATGTGTTCGGCGGGCGTCAGCTCCTGCGCGTTGACGAAATAGTCGGGCAGGGCGGTTTCCGCGCCGAACGTCTCGTGGAAACGGTCGACGGCGAAATCGCTCACGCGCTCCTCGCGCCGCGTGCCATCGGGCAGAAGGACCTTGCGCTTGTAGGAGTAGGCGAAGACAGGCTCGATGCCGGACGAGACATTGCCTGCAAAAAGCGAGATCGTGCCGGTCGGCGCAATGGAGGTCACAAGCGCATTGCGGATGCCGTGTTCGGCAATCGCCTCGCGTACATCCCGGTCAAGACCGGAGACCGTTTCGCCGCCGAGATAGGCATCGGCGACAAAAAGCGGAAAGGGCCCCTTCTCCTTCGCGAGGTCGACGGAGGCAAGATAGGCGGCGCGCGACAGCACCTTCATCCATTTGCGGATGAGCGAGAGCGAGGCGTCCGTGCCGTAGCGCGTGCGGCACATGATGAGCGCATCGGCAAGTCCCGTCACGCCAAGTCCGATGCGGCGCTTCGCCTGCGCCTCATGGCGCTGCTCGGGCAGCGGGAATCGAGATACGTCGATCGTGTTATCCATCGCGCGCACGGCGGTGCGGACAAGGGCGTCCAGTTCCACCTCGTCGATATGGGCTTCTTCCGTGAAAGGCTCTTTCACCAATGCAGCGAGATTGATCGAGCCGAGAAGGCAGGCGCCATAGGGCGGCAGCGGCTGCTCGCCGCAGGGGTTCGTCGCGTGGATTGTCTCGGCGTAATAGAGATTGTTCCGCGCGTTGATGCGGTCGATGAAGATGACGCCGGGCTCTGCATAGTCATAGGTCGCCTTGATGATGCGGTCCCAGAGGGCGCGCGCCTTCAGCGTCCTGTAGACGGTGCCGCCAAAAACGAGATCCCAGTCGGCGTCGTTCTTCACCGCTTCCATGAAGAGATCGGTCGCAAGCACCGAGAGGTTGAACATTGTGAGGCGGCCTGCCTCCTGCTTCGCCTCGATGAAGGCTTCGATATCCGGATGGTCGCAGCGCATGGTCGCCATCATGGCGCCGCGGCGCGAGCCTGCCGACATGATGGTGCGGCACATCGCGTCCCAGACATCCATGAAGGAAAGGGGCCCCGAGGCATCCGCGCCCACGCCCTTCACCGGCGCACCCCTGGGGCGGAGCGTCGAGAAGTCGTAGCCGATGCCGCCGCCCTGCTGCATAGTGAGCGCGGCTTCCTTCAGGCTTTCGAAGATGCCTGCCATCGTGTCGGGAATTTCGCCCATCACGAAACAGTTGAAGAGCGTCACGTCACGGCCGGTGCCGGCGCCCGCGATGATGCGGCCTGCGGGGAGGAAGCGGTAGCCTTCCATCGCCTCGCGGAAACGGGCTTCCCAATGGGCGCGGGCTTCCGGGGCTTCGGCTTCTGCCAGTGCCCTCGCCACGCGGGACCATGTGTCCGCCACCGTCAGGTCGAGCGGCGTACCGTCCTCGGCATGGAGGCGGTATTTCATGTCCCAGATCTGTTCGGCGATCGGATGCATCTTGTCTCACTTCAGCGCTTGGGCAGGGCCGCAGTCTAGCATGAGGAAGGGCACAAAATGTTCCTATTTTGTGCCTTCATTCCTCACAGGCAGGAGAAGGCTAAATATCTGTAATTACTATTTAATTAGTCATGCCCACGTTACCCACAGGGTAACTTCAGGCTTTTTCCACAGCCCTGGTGGCGATTGCGGAAGGGCCGCCCGCCTCACCCGCCAGCCTTGCTGCTGCCGTTTCCACGCGGGTTTCCAGCGTCTCCATGAAGCTCTTACGGTCGAGGCCGGGCGGGATCGGCTCCAGAAATTCCAGCACGATGGTGCCTGGCTTGCGGGCAAAGCCGCGCCGTGCCCAGAAGAGTCCCGAATTGACAGCGGCAGGCACACAGGCAACGCCAAGCTGGCGATAGAGCGCGGCAATGCCGGGCTTGTATTCGAGTTTTGTGCCGGGGGCGGAGCGCGTGCCTTCCGGGAAGATCACGATGGGCCGGCCTTCCGCTATGGCCGCCTTGCCCTGGGCGATGAGGCGGCGGACGGCGCTTGCCGCGGCGCTGCGGTCGATCGCGATCATGCGGGACTTCTGCGCATACCAGCCATAGAAGGGAATCCAGAGGAGTTCGCGTTTCAGCACCATGGCAGGCCGGTTCAGGATCGCCGTCATCACCACGGTGTCCCACATGGACTGGTGTTTCGACGCAACGAGAACGGGCCCATGCGGCAGCGCGCCCCTGATTTCGTAATTCGTGCCTGCGATTACCCTGAGCAGCCAGAGCGTTGCATGCGACCAGAGGGCCATCGCCTTGAAAGTGAGGCTGCGCGGCAGCAGGAAGAGCGGCGAACAGCCGATCACCATGACGACGGACATGGCATAGAAGCTGAGATTGAAGGCGGCCGAGCGCAAAAAAAGCAGCAAGCGATGATTCCTTCTCTCGCTTTAATTGTGCATCGACGCGCGGCCATAGGCGAGCGTCAGCAGGAATTTCGTGTATTCGGAAATGAGGAGCCGTGTCGTCCCCGGATAGGCCCACCAGCCATCGAGATGCAACGTATCCTGAAAAACGGGAAATGGCGTGATTTCGACATCCGGCATGGCGCGTCCAAGCTCAAGCGTTGCGCGCGGCAGGTGGTATGTGCTGGTGACAAGAATGATCGAACGGTAGTTGCGCTCGCGGACCCATGCGGCGGTTTCGGTAGCGTTTCCTATCGTGTTTGCCGCCATGTAGCCGATATCGATGCAGCAATCGAATTTCGGGGCGTTACCCGGCACGATGTTCTTGAGCGACGCCGCCGTCACGTCCGGGTGAACGCCGGTGATGAGAAGGCGCGAGCCCTTGCCCTGTTCGAGGAGGCGATAGGCAACCGTGATGCGATCCGGGCCGCCGGTCAGGGCGACAATGCCGTCGGCCACCTGCACCTCGGCAGGCGGCGTTCGCTCCAGCGCAGCGGTGAAAATGAAAAAGCCGGCGACATAGGCGGCTGCGAGCAGCATCGCGATCCCGA
>JAJLKS010000115.1:0-3240 GCA_033838765.1 Alphaproteobacteria bacterium | reverse complement strand
CTCGGCATCATCACCGCCGCCGTGCTGAAACTCTTTCCAAGGCCCGAAGCCGTTTCGACCGCCTTCGCCGCCGTGCCAAGCGTCGATGCGGCGGTCAGCCTGCTCCGCATCGCGGACACAGTATCCGGCGGGCAGGTCTCGACTTTCGAACTCGTGCCGCGCATCGGCGTCGATTTCGTGACGACGCATCTTGAAGGGGCTTCGGACCCGCTGGCCGACCGCTCACCCTGGTATGTGCTCATCGAAATGACGGCAGGCACGCGGGCACATCTCGACGAAGCGATGGAAGCCTCACTCAAGGAAGGTCTCGAACAGGGTCTTGTGACGGATGCCGTCATCGCCCAATCGGAAACGCAGCGCGCCGATTTCTGGCGGTTGCGCGAGAGCCTCTCGGATGTGCAGCGTCTCGAAGGCGGCAGCATCAAGCACGACGTTTCGGTGCCGGTCTCCAGCATGGGCCAATTCATCGCCCGTGCCGAAAAAGCTGTGGACGACCGCCTGCCCGGCGTTCGCGTCGTCGCCTTCGGCCATATCGGCGACGGCAATGTGCACTTCAATCTCAGCCAGCCGGTGGCGATGGAAAAGCAGACGTTCCTCGACCTCTGGGGCGAGATGAACGGGATAGTTCACGGCATCGTCCGCGAGATGGGCGGCTCCATCAGCGCGGAACATGGCGTCGGCCAGTTGAAGCGCGACGAGATTGCGGCAACGAAATCGCCCGTCGAAATGGAGCTGATGCGCAGCCTGAAACGCGCGCTCGACCCGAAAGGTATCCTCAATCCGGGGAAAGTTGTTTGACCCTCTCACCCTTCTCACTCAGTAGATTCGCTGGTTCGACTAGATTCGAGAATGGCGACTCAAAACTTCTAGAGCCGGTGGAAGAAATTCATCCAGGAACCGCCTACATTTTGCGTCAAGTCTTCTCTCTTCGGCCTTCAATCTCGCATCATCGCCTTGCTTCACTGCTTCAGAGGCATAATCCAATCCTCGATTTATATCCTCTGCCCAAGAGTAGACACCCACAAGTGCAGTAAAATCTTCGTTGGTCATTGCCGCTTCAGATACAAGGATTGGAAACGAAACATGAAATGCCGACGTGGGTAACCTGTAGAGTGGCGCACTAACAGTTCTTCCGAGGTACCAATCAGCGCGCTGACGACAAAGTTGCACTTCCGCTGATAGAATTCTCCAATGTGCATTTATCATTCGCTTACGCCGAATGAAGTCGACAAGAAATCCGAGTACAAATCCAAGAATTACTAATCCGATTTCTTTCACGTAACACCCACGGTTTTCTGATTTCGATTGCTTCAGTCCGCGCTGCGCGCCAATGCATTGCCGATGGGCAGGTTCTGCGCCGGGACAATCAGGATCTTGTCGATGCGCGGTCCGTCCATATCGACGATTTCGAAGCGGTAGCCGTTCCAGGCGAAATAGTCGCCTTCCGTGGGCAGACGGCCGAACCAGTTGAACATCACGCCCGCCAGCGTATTCACCTCGGGGCTCTCATCGCCGGGCAGCTTCTGCAGCTTGAGCAGGCGGCGCACTTCGTCGACCGAGACGACGCCGTCGATGATGAAGGAACCGTCCTCGCGAATGGCCACCGCATTATTGTTGTTGGCAGCATGGTCGGACAGATCGCCGATCATGGCGAAGAAGATTTCCGACATGGTGATGGTGCCGACGACATCGCCATATTCGTCGATGACGAAGCCCATGAACATGTTTTCGGCCTGAAGAATGCTCAGGGCGCGCAGGACGCTCGCCGTGCGCGGAATGTAGAGCGGCGGCGACATGCGAGCGAGGAGTTCCTCGTTCGACGCGGGATCGAGAAACAGGTCTTCGAGCCGCACCATGCCGATGAACGGCCCGTTCGCGCCCCGGCGCACCGGATAGCGCATCTTCTGGTTCTGCCGGATGAGGGACAGATTGTGTTCCACGGGCTCGGCCGCATCGAGCCAGACGAGCTGCACGCGCGGCGTCATGATCTCGGCGACCCGTGTATCGCTGAGATGAAAGACGCGATTCACGATGTCGCGTTCGACATTCTCGATGGCGCCTGTGGCGGCGCCTTCCTCGATCAGATGGCGGATCTCGTCTTCCGTGACCTGCGGCACCTCGCGGCCCGCAAAGCCATAGACCTTCAAAACGGCATCCGTGGACCAGGAGAGAAAGGTGACAGCGGGCGAGAGAAGTTTCGCAAGGCCGCTCATCGGGCGTGCAATGGCGGAAGCGATAGCCTCCGGGTTGGACAACGCAATGCGCTTCGGCACCAGCTCGCCAAGGATCAGCGACAGATAGGTGATGATGACGACGATGACGCCGAAGGCGACAGGTTCGGCGAAGCTGCCAATGAGCGGCCAGTCCGACATGACCTCGCCCATGGGGCCTGCCAGCGTCGCGCCGCCAAAGGCGCCGGCAAACACACCGACAAGCGTGATGCCGATCTGGACCACGGAGAGGAAGCGGCCCGGCTCCCGGTTGAGCTGCAAGGCGGTCTCGGCCCCGGCATGGGGGGCGCCCGATTGCTTGCGGCGGGCGAGAAGGGCCTGCAGCCGCTGGCGCCGCGCCGAGACGACCGACATTTCCGACATCGCAAAGAACCCGTTCAACAGGATCAGAACGAGCAGGATGATGATGTTCGAAAGCATGGTGTCCCCAAGGGCTGGGAACCGAGTATAGGGCGAAGCGCGGAAGATGGCGACGGGGGAAAATTTCCGGAATCGAAATGGAGAATTCCCATGCCACGCCCCGCCACGGCGCTAGAACAGGCCCATCTGGCGCTTGTCGGGCGATTTGCGGGGCCGGGGCTTTGCCGGCGCGGCGGCAACAGGCTCAGCCCGCTCGATCAGCGAAGGATCGTTGTTCGCCGCACGGTTGATCCGGGTACTGACGGGAATGGCCTCCAGCAGATCGTCGGGCGCAGGGCGCAGGAGCGCAAGAAGCTCCTTTTCGGCGGCTGCCGGATCGAGCCAGAGGTCCCAGTCCGCTTCCGCAAGGATAACCGGCATACGGTGATGGATCGGCGCAAGGGTCGCATTGGCCTCGGTCGTCACCACAGCACATGTATCGAGTTCGCTGCCATGCGGGTCCATCCAGTGTTCCCAAAGTGCGGCCATGGCGAAGGGCGCGCCATCCTTGCGGCGTATGAAATAAGGCTGCTTGGATCCTTTTCCTTCCGCCTTCCATTCATAGAAGCCGTCCGCCGGCATGAGCGCCCGGCGGTGGCGGAAGGCTCCG
>JAJLKS010000114.1:0-1253 GCA_033838765.1 Alphaproteobacteria bacterium | reverse complement strand
AGGAAATCGAGGCGGACCTTCACGACCCGTTCTTTGCCGAAGACATCCTGCGCGCGCGCACCTTCTGCCTGCGCAAGGACATCGAGGCGATGTGGGCGGTCGGTCTTGCCAAGGGCGGCTCGCTTGAAAACGCGGTGGTGGTCGACACCCATGCCATCCTCAATGAGGAAGGGCTGCGCTATGAGGACGAGTTCGTGCGGCACAAGCTGCTGGATGCAGTTGGCGACCTCGCTCTTTCCGGCCTGCCGTTGATCGGCCGTTACGAGGGCTCCCGGGCCGGCCATGCGATGAACAATCGCGTGTTGCGGGCGCTGATGGCGGACCGCTCCGCCTGGGAAATCGTCGAATATTCGGAAGCCGGCCGCGCGGGCGCGCCGCTCCGGGCCGAACTTGCGGCCATTCCCGCAGATTGAGGATTTTCCACTCGTTACAGGTAAAGGGCGCGCCTTCGGGGGCGCCCTTTCCGTTTTCGGCGGGGCCGCTGCCGCTATGGCCACTTGCGGCTTATTGGGCTAGAAATGGGCTCGGATCGGCTTTGAGCCGGGCGAGTCGGCTGCTTCTTGCGCCGCGCCCGGTCCGTGCGGCCGGAATTGAGAAAAATGGACGTTGCTCGCATGCGTGAGGCCCGGTTGCCCTTCGGTCGTTTTCGTTTCAGCTCCATCCGTGCCCTCGCCGCAGGGGCCGTTTTCGCGGCCGCGGCGGGGCTTGCAGGATGTTCGTCGAAAGACGAGCTGCCTTATGAAGAGCGGCCCGTCGAGCAGATCTACAACACAGCCATGGATCACATGGAAGCCGGGCGCTATCTGCCGGCGACGAAGGAGTTCGACGAGGTCGAGCGGCAGCACCCCTATTCGGAGTGGGCGCGGCGTTCGATGCTGATGAATGCCTATGCGAACTACAAGGTGAACAAATACAACGAAGCGATCCTCAGCGCGCAGCGCTTCATTTCGCTGCATCCGAGCAATCGCGATGTGCCTTACGCCTATTATCTGATCGGCCTTTGCTACTACGAGCAGATTTCGGACGTGGGCCGCGACCAGAAGATGACGGAAAACGCGCTGGCTTCATTCACCGAACTGGTACGCCGTTTCCCGCAGAGCGAATATGCGCGCGATGCGCGGCTCAAGATCGACCTGACCTATGACCATCTCGCGGGCAAGGAAATGGAGATCGGCCGCTACTACCTGACCCGGCACGACTATGTGGCGGCGATCAACCGTTTCCGTATCGTTATCGAGAAATATCAGACGACG
>JAJLKS010000113.1:0-3869 GCA_033838765.1 Alphaproteobacteria bacterium | reverse complement strand
CTTGTCGCAGCCGGCCGTTACCTCGAACGTATCGCCCGGCGATAGCGGCCGCGCCGTCGCGCGCCAGAGTTCGAAGCGCCCGCCTGCGGCATGCGCCTTCACTTCCATCACCGCGCCGTCATTCGCACCGCTTGTGAAGGCGAGCCTGCCGCGCGTGAAATGAGCGGCGGGAAAGGCTGCGAGCTCCGTTGCGATGATTTCCCGGTCCGCGCTCGCGCTTGCGACCGTTGCCGCCACCGTCCACTCCGATGCGGCGAGGCCGCAGCGCGCATCGCAGAAATCCGCATCGCAACCATATTGATAGAGGCGGCCGACAGGCTGGTTCAGCCGGTGTGCGAGGCCGCGCAGCTCGGCCGTGAAGGCGGCGCCCGAACGCGAGACCTCGCCGAGATTTCCCTTGCGCATCAAAAGGCGCTCGTCCACGTCCTGCCAGTTGACGCGCCAGATCTCGAATCCGGCATCGTCATAGAGACCGGCGGCGAGACCGCCTTCATCGAGCCGTTCGGAGGTGAGCGCACCAGCGACGTCGAGATTGCCGGGGTTGAGGCCGGTGGTGCTTTCGATGGCCGAGGCCGTGAAGCCGCCTGCGGCTTCATATGTGACACCGCCAAAGGCGAGGTCGCGGTCGTGTTCGGTGAAGCCGAGGACGGCGCCGTCGCGGCGCGTGAGCTTCCAGCACCAGGCAAGCGTCGTCGCGCCGCTGGCCAGATGCGCCGCGAGGCCGGGGGAGATGGTTTTCATGAATGCGATGCTCGTTTTGGGCGCCCACTCATCCGCCTTCGCGCGTTGCGCTTCGGCGGACAGGCCCTCCCCTCTTCCCGGCGGGGAGAGGGTATGGAGGAGCGCGACTATCTAAATCCCGATCTCGACGACCGGGATGCCGGGCAGGCTGCCGGCGTCGAAGGCAGCGAGGTTGATGTCGAGGTAGTCGGTGTCGAAGCGGACGGGGACGTCGAATTCGAAGCCGGCGGTGATTGCCGCGCCGGATGCGGGCGGCGATGTGAAGGTGACGAGGCCGGTCGTGTAGTCGGCGGTGAAGCCGACGCCCTCTTCCAGTTCCGAGCCCGCGATGGCGATACGGATGCTGCCGGCAACGGGCTTTGCGATCTCGCGGGTATAGCTTGCGCCGCCGGAGACATAGGTCTTCACGAGCTGGAACGACGTTCGCTCGCCATCGCCTGTGCCCAGAGGCTGATCGAGCGGCGAGACGGCGGCAGACGGCGCGGCGCTTTTCCAGTCGGCGCGGTCCTTCCAGCGGAAGCCGTGGAGCCGGCCGTGGCGGGCCTCGAAGAAAGCGATCAATTCGTGAATATCGTCGAGCCGCTTCAGGCCGAAGCCGGCATTGAAGCGCCGCCGCGACAGGGCCCAGGGGCTGTTGCGCTCCTCGCGGCCGGAGCCGAGCGTGACGATTTCCGTGCGCCGCTCGGGCCCGCCGCTTGCGCCGAGCGAAATCGACAGCGGGAACCTGATTTCGTGGAAGGCCATGTCAGATATTCCTCATTTCAGATATTTCGCATGTCAGATGTTTCGGCGGCCGCGCGCGGCGGCACGGGCGAGCATGGCTGCGATCTGCGATTCCGAGCGGCGGAAACTGGCGGCGTCCGTTGCCGTTACGTTGAAGGTGATGTGCATGGGCTGGGCGCCCTCGCCCGCCGCGACGCCGAGACGGCCATCGGCCCCGCGGCGGAGCGGCAGGATCGCCTCCGCGCCCGCCTCGCCCGCAAGGCCGGTGCCGCCCCGCAGGGGAAAGAGCATGGGGCTTGAGACGACGCCGCCTTTCGCGAAAGGAAGCACGCGGCCATCGGCGATCGCATTGCCGTCTGCGCTCGCCACGAGCGAGCCGAGCGCATTGCCGATACCGCTGCTCATGGCACCGGTCACGGCCTTCACCGCATTGTCGAGCGCGATGCGCGAGAGATCGAGCGCGAGTTTCCTCAACGTGTCGGAAAGCGAACGGCCCTTCAGCGCCGCGCCCTCGAAGGCGGAAGCGAGCGCATCGCCGAAGTCGCGGCCCTCGCGCGTGGTGCGGCGAAGCTCGGTGCCGACGGATTTCAGTGCACGTTCGCTGTCGAGCGCGAAGCGCGGCGCTGCCTCGCCCGCCTCCATCATGGCGCGGGTGAGGGCTTCGGGGTCTGTGTCGGGGTTCATGTTCACTCCATCCAGCGCGATCTGCCGGCAATGCAAAAAGCGCCGGCACGAGGCCAGCGCTTTTCAGGTTTCAACTTGTTCGGGTGCGACTTACTTCGCGACCGGAATGGGCCTTGCGGAGACTTCCACCGTGCCGTTATGCGCGTAAGTCATGCTGGCGACCGACTCGGAGCCGGTATAGACCGCGACCATGAAGGCACCCGACGAGATCATCTGCTGGTGGACGGCGCCACTGACGCGGGAAATGTCACCGCCCACGACATCTGCATCCGACGTGACCAGCATGTATTTCTCTTCCGGCCTTGTCCGCAGCATGGCCGTGAGCGCCTTGCCCCGGAAATGGATCGACTCCCGGTCGACCTGGCGGATGCGGTTGCCCTCGGCATCGAGCGTCACGATGCGCGGCGCAAGGATGCCGCTGGTGCTCGGCAGGCTGCGCACGGTGACGATGATCGAATGGGCAACCGATGGCAGCGCAAAAACCTCATAGAGGCTTTTCGATCCATCCTCGGCGAGGCAGGGGCTCTGCTCGGTGATGGTCACGGTTACCGGTTCCGTCTTTTCCTCGGCATGGAAGGCGACCGGCAGCGCCCGCCCGAGATCGGGCTGGGAGGCGCAGGACGGAGGCGCGATCTGCACCAGAGGTGCGAGATCGGGCGCCTTTTCGGCACAGGCCGCCAGCAGCAAGGCCCCTACGAGCGGAACCGCCAGTCCAGGTTTCGTCATATACGCATCCCCTTTCCAGCCGGTCAGCGCAGCAGCGAGCCGATGGCTTCCGTCGATTTCACGAAGGCAACATCGAGCCCTTCCACCGCCTTGGCAGGGTTACGCTCGAGCGTGGCGAAGTCATTGAAGGAATAGGCAGGGTCCGGCGAGATCGTGACGTTGGTCGTCTCATAGGCCACATTCAAACGGTTGTAGTGAATGACGTCCTCCATGAGGACGCGAGAATCCTTTGCGCTGACGAGGCGAACGCGAGTCTCGGCAATCGGCCGGTAGGGCGTACCGCTGGAAATGCCCGCTGCGATATATCCATAGCCTCGCATGACGACATCGAGATAGGCATCGACATTCTCGGTGTTCGCCGTCGGATAGGACTTGAGGAACTCGCCGCGCTCCGTGCGCGTGGCGGCGAGTTTCCTCACCTCATATCCCTGCGCCTCGAGCGAAGCGACGATACCGGTCATCAGCCGGTCATGTGCGTGGAACTCGCCCTGCTGCAGAATATTCTTCAGGTCGCTCTCGCGCGCACTCTGCATGCCCGCATCCACCAGCGCGCCGATGAGGCCGAAGCTCTGACCAACCGTGCTTGCCAGAATGGCGGACGGGCCTGTTGGCATGTCGGGCGTGAGAACGCCGATGGTCTTGATCTGGCCCGACGATCCGCTGTCGAAGGGAATGGCCGGTGTCGTGTTGCAACCGGCGAGCAGCAGCAGCGCGGCAAAAGCCGCCCCCAAGCGAGCAAACGCTTTCATGTAGTCCCCCTGATGTCCCCAGCACCGGGCAGACGTGGCGCGCCCGGAGCACCTGACAAAAACCTTACGGAGCAAAATCCGATGCTGCAATAATCAATGTCTCTATTGGGGCGATTATTGTGCCTGGCCAATCGAGAGCCCCTTCTCGTCAGCGTCCGGATAATCCTGCATCAGCCGCTGCAATACCGGCCTGTCAATCGGATATTGCCGCGGCGGCTGCAATGCGCGGGCGGCGGCGGCGAGTTC
>JAJLKS010000112.1:0-5317 GCA_033838765.1 Alphaproteobacteria bacterium | reverse complement strand
ATTCGACTCAACAACTGGGACAGCTTCAAGATCAACCTGCCGTTTTCCCGGGGCGCCCTCGTCTGGGGCGAGCCGATCTATGTGGCGCGCGATGCAACGCCCGAAGAAATCGAGCTTGCGCGCCAGAAGGTCGAAGACGGGCTGAACGCCGTGGCGGCGGAAGCCGAGGAAATATGTGGCAGGGTGCCTTCCTCTCGCGGTCAGGGAGCGGCAGTGCATTGAGCCGCCGGGCCGGGATGGAACAGAGGTTGACGTCTCCAGCGCTTGCCACCTACCGCTTGATGACGCGCGCGCTGGCGCCGGTCGTGCCGATGCTGCTTTCCCGCCGCGAGAGACGCGGAAAGGAAGACCCTGCAAGACGCGGCGAACGCTTCGGCCACGCATCGGCGCAGCGCCCCGGCGGCATGATGATCTGGATTCATGCGGCAAGCGTCGGAGAATCCCTTTCGGTTCTGCCGCTTATCGATTGCCTGATCTCGAGCGCGGCTTCGCCTCATGTTCTCGTCACCACGGGCACCGTCACTTCGGCAAAGCTCATGCATGAGAGATTGCCTGAAAAGGCGGTCCATCAATTCGTGCCGCTCGACCATCCGGAATATTGCGGACGATTTCTCGATCACTGGAAGCCCGATCTCGGGGTCTGGGTCGAATCCGAATTCTGGCCGAACCTGATTGTGGAGGCGAGCGCACGGAGCATTCCGCTCGCGCTCGTCAATGCAAGAATCACCGCCCGCTCCTTCCGCAACTGGCAGCGGGCACCTGGATTCATTTCCAGCCTGCTCTCGCGCTTCAGCCTTTTGATGGCGCAGGATGGCGCAAGCGCGGAACGGCTGCGGCAACTCGGCGCGACTGCGGTAGCGGAGCCCGGCAATCTGAAGCATGACGCCTCGCCCTTGACGCATGATGCCGAAGACCTGGCAAATCTCCGGGCTATGATCGGCGCGCGGCCGCTATGGCTTGCAAGCAATACGCATGAAGGCGAGGAACGCGCCGCTGCCGGCGTTCACCGTGCGCTGGCGGCGCGCCATCCGGGCCTGCTCACCGTCATCGTGCCGCGCCATCCGGCCCGCGGGGAGGCGATCATGCGCGATATTCGTTCACTCGGACTATCTGTCGTGCGCCGCTCTGCGGGCGAAGCGATATCCGCCGATACCGACATATATCTCGGCGACACGCTGGGGGAGATGGGGCTCTTCTATTCGCTCTGCGACACCGTGTTCATCGGAGGCACACTCGACCAAAGCGGCGGCCACAATCCATTCGAAGCGGCGCGACTTGGCTGCGCCATCATAGCCGGCACCTCCGATTTCAATTTTGCCGAAACCTATGCAGCATTTTGCGAAAGCGGGGCGATGTGCCGGGTCGAGGATGAAGCCGGACTTGGCGATGCCATTGATGCCCTGCTGGTGGATGGCGAGAAGCGGCGCCTCATGTCCGATGCGGCATTTGCGCTCGCCAGTGCTGGGAGCGGCGCAACGAAGCGGACGGCAGAGGCGCTGATCGCGCTTCTGCCTCCGGTGGCAAGGTGAGGCGGCAGCCATGCGTGAACCTCGCTTCTGGTATCCTGAAAAGCGAAATGCCTCGCCGCTCGCTTCCCGCCTGCTCGCACCGGCTGGCTATCTCTACGGTCTCGCCGGACGTATCCGGCGGCAGTCCCGGAAGCCCGAAACGGCGGCAGTTCCCGTCGTCTGCATCGGCAATGTCACCACAGGCGGCGCGGGCAAGACGCCCGTCGCCATGACCATCGCCGCGTCTCTCATCGAGATGGGCGAACAGGTTCACTTCCTGACACGCGGCTATGGCGGCCGCGAGACGGGCCCGATCCGCGTCGATCCTGCGCATCACGGCGCGGAGGATGTCGGCGACGAACCGCTTCTCTTGTCGCAGATGGCTCCGGCATGGGTTGCCGCAAACCGGCCCGAAGGAGCCGCGGCGGCAGTGCGCGGCGGCGCACGCCTGATCGTCATGGATGATGGCTTTCAGAACCCGTCGCTCACCAAGGATTTTTCAATACTCGTCGTCGACGGAGCGGCGGGTCTCGGCAATGGCAGGCTGATGCCTGCCGGGCCACTGAGGGAGCGTGTCGACGATGCGCTTGCCCGCGCGAATGCGCTTGTCATCACGGGCCGTGGACATGCTGCGGACGGGATTGCCGCCCGCGCCAGGGCGCGCGGCATTCCGGTCTTCAATTCGATCGTGCGGCCGCCGGTATCCGTCGAGTTGGGCGATGGTCCCTATGTCGCATTTGCGGGGATCGGCCGGCCGGAGAAATTCTTCCGCACGCTGCGCGACATCGGCGTTGAACTCGCGGATACGATTTCATTTCCCGATCATCACCTGTTCAGCGACCGGGACGCGCGGATGCTGCTCGTGCGGGGGCGCGAGCTTGGCGCCCGGCTCATCACCACGGAGAAGGATGCGGCGCGGCTTTCTCATGCCGCCACGGCAAGCCCGAGAGCTCGTCTCGCGGAAGCCGTGACGACACTGCCCGTGCGGGCGCTGATCGCCGATATGGACAGGCTGATGGATCTTCTTTCAGATGCCGTCGCCCGGGCAAGACGGCGCTGAAGCTGCTATAATCCTGCTCCGGCGCGAACAAGAAGAATGATCCGGCATGGGCTTGAAAGGCAAAGTGAAATATCTCGCTGAATTTGCGGCCCTTCGGTTTGCACTCGGCTTTTTCGGGGCCATGCCGGTCGACCGTGCATCCGCCGTCGGCGGCTGGCTTGGCCGTACTGTCGGACCGAAGGTGGGTGTTTCCAAAAAGGCCCGCCGCAACATCGGCCTTGCCATGCCGGGACTCTCTCCGGCCGAAGCCGACCGCATCATCACGGGCATGTGGGACAATCTGGGCCGCACGATAGCCGAATACGCGCATCTGCCTGTTTTCGCGAGGCCCGAGGAACGTCATCGCATCGAGGTCGTTCACGCCGGGCTCCTGCGATCCATTGCAGCCTCGGGCAATGGCGGCGTGATTGTCTCCGGGCATTTCGCAAACTGGGAAATGCTGCCGGCCGTCATGCAGTTCGAGGGGCTCGATGGTGGCGGTGTCTACCGCCACGCCAACAATCCTTATGTCAATGACTGGCTCGTTCGCCTGCGCCAGAAAATCACGCAGGCGGTGCAGATTCCCAAAGGCGCGGCGGGTGCGCGCCTCATCGTGCGGCTGATGATGGAAAAGAAGTTCGTCGCCATGCTGACGGACCAGAAGCTGAATGACGGGATCGAAACGACCTTCTTCGGCCTGCGCGCCATGACGACAGGTGCTCCTGCCGGGCTCGCCACGCGCTATGACGATCCGATTATTCCTGTTTTCATAGAGCGCCTTGAAGGCGCCCATTTCCGTGTAACCGTCTACGATCCAATCGTGGCGCAACGCGATGCCGACCCTGCAGCGGAGGTGCTGCGCATCACTCAGGAGATCAACGATTTCCTTGAGGCGCGCATCCGAGAGCGGCCCGAGCAATGGCTCTGGCTGCATGACCGATGGTCCGAAAAACAATGGACCCAGAGGAAGAAACTGGCGCAGCGGGGCTGATGTGCGTCAGTTCCCGCCCACCGCCGCGCCGGCCTCGGGCATGGGGCCGACGAGGCGCTCGGGATCGAGCCAGGCGCCGCGCCAGTAGAGACCCCAGTGGAGATGAGGGCCTGTCGCGCGCCCCGTGCCGCCAACCGCGCCGAGCACATCGCCCTGCTCCACCCTGTCGCCTGCCTTCACGTCGATCCGGCTCATATGCATCATCAGGCTGGTTACACCCTGCCCATGATCGAGAAAGACGAGTCCGCCCTCGAAATACATGTTCATGTCTGCGAGCGTGACCACGCCGCCGGCTGGCGCGACAATGGGCGTGCCCGTAGGAGCGGCGACATCGACGCCGTAATGCGGGCGCCTGGGTTCGCCATTGTAATAGCGTTGGGAGCCGAAAACTCCGGAGATCGGCCCTGTTGAAGGCCAGATGAATCCTTCGCGGAACCAGCTTCCTTCCGCACGCGTCTTGCGCGCCTCGTTCTTCACGCGGGTGCTGCGCGCAATCGCTTCCATCGCTTCGGGCGGCGGCGTCACGAACTGCTGCGGAACGCCCTCGACACGCTGAATTTTCCATTCGCGCTGTGCAATGGCGAGCTCGCGCTCGACCTTGCTGCCGTCGGGCATGCTTACGACGAGCCTCGCCGTTGCGCCATGATCGCGGTCGAAGCCGAAGGCGAAGATGCCTTCGCCATCCATGTCGAGCATAGTTCCGTCGAGAACAGCCTTTGCGCCCGGCGCCGCCTTGCCGATGACGAGGCCGCCCTGTTCGAGATTGCCGTCAAGCTCAAGCGCGGCGGCGGGGGCCGCCAGAGCCAGGGAGAGCAACAGGGTGGCGAGCGTCCTCATGCCTTGCCCCGGACTTCCTGCATCCGTTTCAGCGAAGCCTCCGGCGTCGCATAGGGCTCCTGCAGATCGACATTCCAGTAGCGCAACTCGTCCAGCGGAATATGCACGGCGGTTACCGCACAAACGACATAGGCGCCCGGCTTCACGACGTGATATTCGCCGTCGCCATAGACAAGCTCCGCCTCGCCGCCGCCGATCTTGTCGATCCTGTTCATACGCAACCCCTGTTTTCCGGCACTTTAACCCTTCGGAACCCGCCGATCAAAGCAGTGTGCCCTGCGTGCCGCTTGTGCGCCTCGGCGCCGGCTTTTTTGTCTCCGGTGCAGGCGCGCCGCCTGCCACCGTGACGCCGAGCCGGTCGGACGCGAATTCGATTTCGAGCGACGCGCCGGGCGCCTGCCCTGCGCCGGCACGAACCGGCCTGCCGGCGGCATCGCGCACCACGGCATAGCCCCGTTTCAGAACCCCGTGATAGGAATAGCTTTCGAGCAGCTTTCCTGTGCCATCGAGCCTGCGGCCGAGATCGGCAAGCTGCCGCTTTTCCGCGCGGCCAAGCCGTTCCGCAAGCTGCGGCAGTGCCTTTCTCTCATTTGCGATCTTCATGCGGATCGGTTGGGGCGAAAGCCGCCCGGCAATGCCGTCGAGCCTTGCACGCTTCACCTCCGCCGCACGGGTCAGCGCGCGAGTGAGCCGCTCCGCTGCATTGTCGAACCGCTGGCGCGGCAGGGCCATCACATCCTGAAGGCGCGGCAATCCCCGCGCGAGGCCGCGTAGCTGCGTCCGCGCGTTCTCGATCAGCCGCGTCTCGGCGCGCATCAGCCGCGTCGCGCGGTCGCGAATATCGGCGATGAGATCAGCCCTCACCGGCACAGCCATTTCGGCGGCGGCAGTCGGCGTCGGCGCACGGCGGTCGGAGGCAAAATCGATCAATGTCGTGTCGGT
>JAJLKS010000111.1:0-3062 GCA_033838765.1 Alphaproteobacteria bacterium | reverse complement strand
TCGCCGCTTTCGAGCGGCGCGATGTTTCAAACCCGCCGCCGGACAATGCAGTTCTCTTCATCGGCGGGCGCGACGTGCGGCTCTGGGAAGGCCTCGCCGAAGACATGTCGCCGGTGCCGGTCATCCAGCGCGGCTTCGGGGGCGCGCAGTTGCCGCATATCGATCATTACCGCGCACGCATCATCCATCCCTACAAGCCGCGCGCCATCGTCATCATGGCGGGCGAGGCGGACCTTGCCGATGTGCGCGGGCGGCGGCCGGAAGATGTGCTCGACGATTTCCGCAATCTCGTCATGTCGCTGCGCGCGGAAAATCTCGATGCACCGGTCTTTTTCGTTTCGATCCGTCCCTCGCCCGCGCGCAAGGAACGCTGGTATGGAGCGCACCGCGCCAATCAGCTGATTGCCGACTATGCGAGCGGCGAGCGCGGCATGTATTTCATCGACGTGACGCCGGGCATGTTCGATGAGCGTAACAATATCAGGAAGGATCTCTTCCGCTGGGACGGGCTCTCGCTCAATGCGAAAGGCTATGAGGTGCTGACCTCCGCGATCAGGCCGGTGCTGATCTCGGCGGGTTATGGCGGCTTGCGGTCGAGCCGCTAGAAGAAGATCAGAAAAGAAAACAGGGAGAGAGACGATGGAAAGCTTCTCGAAAGAGACGAAGGCGGGAACGCTGCAAGGCAGCTACGACGCGAAGTTCAAGCCGGTGGTCGACGCCTTCGTCGAGAACTTCGAGAAGCACGACGAAGTCGGCGCGAATGTCGCCATCACGCTCGAAGGCAAGACGGTCGTAGACCTCTGGGGCGGCAGGAAGGCGCGCGACGGCGCGGCGTGGGAGAAGGATACGGTCTCCATCGTCTTTTCCTGCACCAAGGGCGCAACGTCGCTTTGCGCCCATATGCTGGCAGACCGCGGCAAGCTCGATCTCGATGCGAAGGTGGCGGACTACTGGCCGGAATATGCGAAGAACGGCAAGGAAGAGACGCTTGTATCGATGATGCTCGATCATTCGGCGGGCATGCCTCATCTGCGCACGCGGCTGAAGGACGGCGCCTATTACGACTACGACTACATGGTGAAACTTCTCGAAGAGGAAGAGCCCTTCTGGAAGCCCGGCACGCGCAATGGCTATCACGGCGTCACGCTCGCCTGGACGGTGGGCGAGCTTGTCCATCGCGCCAGCGGCAAGCGCACGGGCAGGTTCTTCGCCGAGGAAGTTGCAAAGCCGCTCGGCATCGATTTCTGGATCGGGACGCCCGAAGAGATCGAGCCGCGCATCGCGCCGATGATCTTTGCCGAGCCCGATCCTGCTGCCGCAAATTCGAAGTTCACGCAGGCGCTGATGACGGACCCGTCGAGCCCTGCGCATCTATTCCTGCTCAATGGCGGCAATGTCGACTTCAATTCGCGCGAATGCCATGCCGCCGAAATCGGCTCGGGCAACGGCATCTCGAACGGGCGCGGGCTTGCCGGCATGTACGCCCCGCTTGCCAATGGCGGCGGCAAGCTCGTGAGCAAGGATACGCTGGCGCGCATGGGCCGCGTCGCCATGGCGACGCATGAGGATGCGACGCTTCTCATCCCGTCGCGTTTCGCGCTCGGCTTCATGAAGTCGATGGACAATCGCAAGCTGAAGAACGAACCGAATTCATCCTGCATCATGTCGGAAGCGGCTTTCGGCCATGTCGGCATGGGCGGCTCGATCGGCTTTGCCGATCCGGAATGCGCCATGAGCTTCGGCTACAACATGAACCGGATGGGTGCGGGCATCCTGCTCAACAATCGCGGGCAGGCGCTGGTCGATGCAGCCTATCGTTCGCTCGGCTACCGCTCCAATGAGAGCGGTGTCTGGGTGGCGTGACCCGTCAGCCGTTTTCCGGATCGTCTTTCGCGGGCGGCAGGCCGAGTGCCGCCCGTGCGGCCTTCCGGTGGCGCGGCTTCAAGTAGGACGAGACAAGGCCAAGCGCCGCCATCAGCACCGTCGCATCGTCGGTGAAGCCGAAGGCCGCCACGATGTCGGGAATGAAGTCCGCAGGCATCACGAAATAGGCGAGCGCGGCCAGAAGCGTCGCGCGCACGCGCACCGGCGTTTCGGGGTCGCGGGCGCAGAACCAGGCAGCCGCCGCTTCCTCGGCGAAGGGCACAC
Organism: Alphaproteobacteria bacterium; assembly: GCA_033838765.1. Taxonomy (GTDB): domain Bacteria; phylum Pseudomonadota; class Alphaproteobacteria; order Parvibaculales; family Parvibaculaceae; genus Parvibaculum. The sequence continues at coordinate 914 of JAJLKS010000111.1, read as the reverse complement.
GGCCTGCCACTTTCAGCAATTTCTTCCAGAAGCCGGCCGAAACCGTCTTTTCGTTGCGGGCGATGACGGCGGGCAATTGATGCTTCGGGTCGAGAAGCTCGCTTTCCGCGTCTCCGGCGCCCGGCTGTCCCCGTGATATGGGCATGAAAATGCCTCCGCTCCTCGCGTTCCGTGCCCCCGCCCGCTGCGAACACAAGATGGGGGCAGCAAGGCGGGCTTGCAAGCCAAGGCGACGTTGCGTCAATGGCAGGCGTGGCCAAATGCCTTGATTGCAGACGATTTTTGGCTCGCTCTTTGGCCCCTGAATTTGTTAAATCGGCGCCAATCGGGCGCGGTTCCCACGCCCGCAGACAGGGAAACGCGGGGCCCACCGGCCCATGCAGAGAAGGAATCAAGCCATGAAACTCGACAGCAGCATCAGCGCCATCATCACGGGCGGCGCTTCGGGCCTCGGCGCAGCGACCGCGCGCCGCCTTGCCAAGGAAGGCGTGAAGATCGGCATTTTCGATCTTCAGGAAGACAAGGGCGAAGCGCTCGCCAAGGAACTCGGCGGCGTCTTCGCAAAGGTCAATGTGACCGACGAAGCGAGCGTCGATGCGGGCTTTGAAAAGGTCCGCGCCGCGATCGGCCAGGAGCGCATCCTCATCAACTGCGCCGGCACGGGCTATGCGATCAAGACCGCGTCGAAGAACAAGGAGACGGGCAAGCCGGAACATTTCCCGCTCGACAAGTTCAACCTCATCATCCAGATCAACCTTGTCGGTACGTTCCGCTGCATCGCGAAGTCGGCAGCCGGCATGCTCACCCTCGACCCGCTGCCGGATGGCGACCGCGGCGCGATCGTGAACACGGGCTCCGTCGCCGCGCAGGACGGCCAGATCGGCCAGGCGGCATACTCGGCCTCGAAGGCCGGC
>JAJLKS010000110.1:0-9457 GCA_033838765.1 Alphaproteobacteria bacterium | reverse complement strand
TCAGCTGGCCGCCGATCATGTTGTCCCAGGTCGGCGCCGCGGCGTCTTCGAAGTCGGTCATGTAGGACTGCGCGCCCGAATTGAGCGCATTGATGACCATCTTGCGGTTGTCGACAGGGCCCGTGATTTCCGTGCGGCGGTCGAGCAGGTCCTTCGGGATCGGCGCAACCTTCCAGTCGCCTTCGCGGATATGCTGCGTCTCGGGCAGGAAATCCGGCAGTGCGCCGGCATCGAATTTCTTCTGGCGTTCGGCGCGAGCGGCAAGAAGCTCGCGGCGGCGCTCGCCATGCTTGCGTTCCAGCGATGCGGCGAAGGCAAGCGCCTCCGGCGTCAGCACGCGCTCATAGCCCGGCTTGATGGCGCCTTTGACGGTGATACCGTCGGCAATGGTCGTGGCTGCTGCCTTGCTCATGCTCGCTCGCCTCCTTCGGATCGCTTTTGGGGGTTCGTTGCGCGCGGTCATACAACCGCGACAGGCACTTGTCCAATATTTCCTAAGTCATTGAAAATATTGAAGTAAAGAACTTCACAAGATTCCTGTGCGATTCTGTTGAAAATGTAAATCTTGTAAATTAAACTGGCTTGCGCTGCCTTATTTGGCGGCAATTGCGATGGAGCCGCTGCATGGCCTCGGAGAAAAAAGTCTTTGCAGGTCAGAGGATTAGACGCCTCCGCCGCGAGCGCGGGCTGACCCAGGCGCGCATGGCGGCCGATCTCGGCATTTCAGCGAGTTATCTTAATCTGATCGAGCGCGACCAGCGCCCCGTCTCCGTTCAGGTGCTGCTGAAGCTCGCCGATGTCTATGACGTGGAGCTTAGAACCCTCGGGGGCGACGATGAGGCGCAGGCGCTGACCGTGCTCCGCGAGGTCTTTTCGGACCCCCTGTTCCGCGATGCGGGCCTCGGCATTCAGGATCTGCGCGAGATTGCCTCGGCAAGCCCTGCCGTCGCCGATGCGATATCGAGCCTCTACCGCGCCTATCAGGAAAGCGTAAACAGCGGCTCCATGCTCGCCGAGCAGCTGGCCGGCCGCGACATGCTGGACGGCGCGGAAGCGCCGGGCCTGCCGCTTGAAGAGGTGCGTGACTTCATCAACAGCCGCAACAATCACTTCCCCGATCTCGACGATGCTGCCGAGCGGCTCTATGCGAGTGCAGGCATCGGCGCGGAAGAACCCTATGTCGCGCTGCGCACGGCGCTGCGCGACATGCACGGCGTCTCGACCCGCATCGCGCCTGCCGATCTCATGCCGCATGAACTCCGGCGCTACGACCGCCACCGTCAGACGATCTTCCTGTCGGAACTTCTCGACCAGCCGGGCCGCTCCTTCCAGCTTGCCTATCAGCTCGGCTATTTCGAACAGTCTCGGGCCATCGAGGACATTGTTGAAAGCTCCGGCCTTGAAAGCGAGGAGGCGCAGCGTCTCTGCCGCGTGGCCCTCGCCAATTACTTCGCCGCGGCACTGCTCATGCCCTATGGCCCCTTCCACAAGACGGCAGAGGCGACGCGATACGACCTGCGCCTGCTCGGGCGCCGCTTCGGCACGAGCTTCGAACAGGTCTGCCACCGCCTGACGACACTGCAACGCCCCGGCGCGCGCGGCATCCCCTTTTTCCTCATCCGCGTCGACAATGCAGGCAATGTCTCGAAGCGTTTTTCCGCGGCGGGCTTCCATTTCGCGCGCTTCGGCGGCACCTGCCCGCGCTGGAATGTGCATGACGCCTTCCGCGTGCCGGGTCAGGTCTACAGCCAGGTGATCCAGATGGAGGATGGCACGCGCTATTTCTCCATCGCCCGCACGGTGAGCCGCGCAGGCTCCGGCATCGGCGTGCCGGGCGATCAGTATGTGGTGGGGCTCGGTTGCGACATCGCCCATGCGCGCCGCATCGTCTACAGCCAGGGCTACGATCTGGACGATGAGCGCGCGGCAACGCCCATCGGCGTCAATTGCAGGCTCTGCGAAAGACTCGATTGCTCACAGCGCGCCTTCCCGCCGCTGAAGCACCGCCTCGCCATCGAGGATCACGTGCGCGGAATCTCGCCTTTTGGCGTGCCGGTGAAGGGCAGCTAGAGTCTGCGCTATCAGCGGATCACGCGTTCTGCAGGAAAATGCAGGCCGATCTTCATGCCCGCGTCGCGCGCGAGGCCGGGGCGGCTGCGGTCGGCGCCAGACACATCGAGCGAACCGCCATGCATTTCCATCACCTTGCGCGTCAGCGACAGGGCTAGGCTTTCCTCGCGCGGTGCGCTGCTGTCTTCGGCGCTGACGAAGGGGTCTTCCATGCCATCGAACCAGGGCAGGGCTTCCTGCTCGGCAGCGAGCGAAGCCGGATCGCGCTCTTCGATGAGCGTGATCGAAATGCCGCCCTTGGCTGCCTTGTCTTCCGCGACAATGAGGTGAATCACCGAACCGCGATGCGCGGTGTGAACGGCCTCGGCGAGGAGACGGAAAAGTCCCTGCCGCAGCCGCCGCGCATCGCCGCGCAGGCCCGGCAGATGTTCGGGGCAGGATACCTTGATTGTCACGCCTTCCTGAGCCGCACTTTGCCGCTGGCTTGCCACTGCGATTTCGGCAAGCTGGCCGAGATTGACGATCTCGTCGGTGAGATCGATGTGATCCATCTCCGCTTCGGCGATGCCGAGCAGATCCTCGATCATGTCGAGCAGCATGGTGCCGCTCGAATAGATGTCGCTCGCATATTCCTTGTAGCGGTCCGTGCCCATCGGGCCGAGCCGCTCATTCTTCATCATTTCCGAAAAGCCGATGATATGCGTCAGCGGCGTGCGGAGATCGTGATTGACGTTTGAAAAGAAGCTCTGGCTGCGCTTGCGCGTTTCGCGGCTGCGGGCTTCGGCGTCATGCATGGTCTGTTCGAGCTTGCGGCGCACGGTCACATCGTTGAGCGCGGCAACGCGGGCGGGCACACCGCCCCAGCGCGTGTCCACAATGCGCATTTCGGCGAGCCGGTTGTCGCCATCCGGCCTATTGATGGTCACGTCATGCTCACCCGGATCGACCGGCAGGCCGAAGCTGTGCCCGACAAGTTCCTCCGAGCTGCGGCCAAGGATTTCCTGCGCCGCACTGTTGACGAAACGTACGATGCCCTGGCTGTCGAGAATGACGATCGCTTCGGGCGTCTCCTGGATGAGTGTGACCTGCGGCTTTTCCTCGGCCTGTGCGTCGGCAGGTGCGGCCCTCTGTCCCTCGCGAGCCCTGCGGCGCGCGACCGCGCGGCGAATGGCGAGCGCGAGCGCACGGTGGGAGTTGGTCTCGAAGCCGATGCAGTCTTCGGCGCCCGCCTCGATTGCGTCGGCCTGCAAGGCAGGATCGTCCGCTCCGATCGCAACGACCGGCGCATCGGGTCCGAGAGCCACGACTCGGCGCAGGAAGTCGAACGCTGCAGGCTCGCCTGCGCCGATGTCGATGATGATAGCGTCTATGCCCGGTGCGAGAAGGGGCTCGATGCCTTCATGGATGCTGGAAAAGCCGAACTGGAAAGGGCCTGCTTCGCCGGTCTCCGACAGCCGCGCGAGGCCGCTGCAAAGCGCTGCCGAATTGCTGACAACATGGGCGGTCAGGAGGGCCGAACGTCCGGCTGCCGGACCAGTAAAGCTGCTCATTGCGATGCCTGGATACGCCAAGGTTTCCACCTGTCTTCCGGCCCCCACACGGCCCCGCAACCCGATACATATATGCCGCGTAAGGCGGCATTTCGTCTCTGCGGTTAACGATGCGATTCTTTCGTAAACAGAAAGTAAACGACGCGCCTATCTAGTGGCTGCCAGTGTTATGGACCACAAGCGGACGGGGTGAAATTCACGCCAAATTGGGCGGATTAACGCCGTTTTTACTCATTCCGGTGTGGGTGATTTTAACCTGTGATTTTCTCGCCGATTCTCTCCCCGCGGAGCCGTTCGGCAAGGGATGGCGTCACATTCCGGCCATTCCGGTCCACCTGATTCGTTAACGGGGCCCTATTCGCGGAGTGCTTGTGACACCGCGGCCTATGGGCTAGGTATGCGCCCGCGCCGGAAAAGCGCGGATTGCGGCCACCATCGGGTTCCCCGAAGGGCAGACCATGAGCAAGAAAGAAAAGACCTTCCGCCCCAAGGCGCGTGTGCCGAAGGGGCTTCGCGACATGCCCGCCGCGCTGGTGCGCGCGGAAGCGGGCATGCTTGCGCGCATTCGCGAGGTCTATGAACGCTATGGTTTCGACCCGCTGGAGACCTCCGCCTTCGAATATGCCGATGCCCTTGGCAAGTTCCTGCCCGATGAGGACCGGCCGAACGAGGGCGTCTTTTCCTTTCAGGACGATGACGAGCAGTGGCTGTCGTTGCGCTATGACCTCACGGCGCCGCTCGCCCGCTATGTGGCCGAAAATTACGATGCGCTGCCAAAGCCTTTCCGCCGCTATCAGACCGGTCCCGTCTGGCGGAACGAGAAACCGGGCCCGGGCCGCTACCGCCAGTTCACACAGTTCGATGCCGACACCGTGGCCGCTCCCGGCGTCGCCGCCGATGCGGAGATGTGCATGATGGGGGCGGACTGCCTCGAGGCGCTCGGCATTCCGCGTGGCAGCTATCGCATTCGCGCGAACAACCGCAAGGTGCTGGACGGCCTTCTCGAAACCATCGGCCTCGACGGCGAGCCCGGCAGCGCCACCTATATGACGGTACTGCGCGCCATCGACAAATATGACCGTCTCGGACGGCAAGGCGTTGAGCTGCTGCTCGGGCCGGGACGCAAGGATGAGTCGGGCGATTTCACCAAGGGCGCAGGCCTTTCGCCGTCGCAAATCACTGCCGTTCTCGACTATGTGGAGTCGGGCGTCGGAGAAGGCGCGACGGACCGCAAGCTCGTGCTCGAAGGCTGGCGCAAGGTGGTCGGCGATAGCGTCATCGGACGCGAGGGCATCGACGAGCTTGCCGAAATGGATGCGCTCTTTACTGCGGCGGGATATGGCACGGACAGGATCGAGTTCAACTCCTGGATCGTGCGCGGCCTCGGCTACTACACCGGCCCCGTCTTCGAATCCGATCTTCTATTCGAGGTGAAGGATGAGAAGGGCAATCCCGTGCGCTTCGGCTCGGTCGGCTCCGGCGGCCGCTATGACGGGCTTGTCGAACGCTTCAAGGGCGTGAAAGTGCCGGCAACGGGCTTCTCCATCGGCGTGAGCCGCCTGCAGACGGCGCTCGAACTGCTCGGCAAGCTCGATATCGAAACCGTAGAGGCGCCGGTCGTTGTGCTGACGCTCGATGCGGCAAACATGGCGGGCTATCAGACGATGGTCTCCGAACTGCGCGAAGCCGGCATCCGCGCCGAGATGTATCTCGGCGGCTCGGGTATGAAGGCCCAGATGAAATATGCCGACAAGCGCGGCGCCCCGATCGCCGTCATTGAGGGCGAGGACGAGCGGGCGAAGGGCGAAGTGACGCTCAAGGACCTCATCCTCGGCGCCGAAATGTCGAAGGAAATCGAGGACAATACGGCCTGGCGCGAAGGCCAGCCCGCCCAGATTTCCGTGCCCCGCGCCCGGCTGGTGGACGAAGTCCGCGCCATGCTTGCGCGGCATCGCCCGCATCACGGCTGAAAAGCCGTCATTCCCCTTTCTTCAAATTTACCATTTCCATGCTAGATAAGGCCCGGACCGGGGAGGCCCCGGCGGGCCGGGAAGTATTCGATATGTCTCTGACATCCATGGCGGCACTGGACGGCAACAGGCTCCGCGCCCGCGAGGCGCTGGCAGCCTCCGTGCGCGGCGGCTTCGAGAAGGCGGGCTATGAGCCCGTCTCGGCGCCTGCGCTCCAGCCCGCCGACATCTTTCTCGACATGTCCGGCGAGGATATCCGCCGCCGCATGTATGTCTTCGCGGACCCGGCGGGCGACGAACTCTGTCTCCGTCCCGAACTCACGATTCCCGTCTGCCGCCTTTTTCTCGAGGCAGGCGGCGGCGCGAAGAAACTCTGCGCGGTCGGTCCCGTCTATCGCTTCCAGCAGAAGGGCTCGGTGAAGCTGCGTGAATTCACGCAAGCCGGCCTTGAATGTCTGGGTGCTGCGGATTCCGAGGCCGCCGATGCCGAAGTGATGGCCCTTGCAAGCGCCGCGCTCGCGGAAGCGGGGCTCAAGTTCTATGAGATTGAGATGGGAGACCTCGCGCTGTTCGATGCGCTGATCGATGCGCTCGATCTGCCGCCCGGCTGGCGCGCGCGTCTGAAGCGCCACTTCTGGCGCCCGGATTATTTCCGTGAATTACTCGACAGGCTCGCCGCTGGCGATGCGGGCGAGGAGGGTGGCGAGCGTCAGGCGCTGATCTCCGCGCTTGCGGGGCTCGACGATACGCAGGCAAGGGATGTGATCGAGGATGTGCTGAAGCTTGCAGGCATCGCGCCTGTCGGCGGCCGCACGGTTGAAGAGGTGGCCGAGCGGCTGATCGAGCAGGCGGAGCTTGCCGCCTCCGGTGTGCCGGCAGCCGCGGCGAAGCTCATATCCGATTTCCTGGCTGTCTCGGGCACGCCCAAGGATTGCATCGCAAAAATCAAGACGCTGGCGAACAATGCCGGTATCTCGCTTGACGCCGCAATCTCGCGCTTCGAGCGGCGGATGGACCTGATCGCAAAGGCGGGTGTCGATCTTTCGCGCGCTCAGTTCGCCACCGGCTTCGGCCGCAACATGGCCTATTATACGGGTCTCGTATTCGAGTTTCGCGTGCCCGCCCTCGGGCCCGATGCGATGATCTGCGGCGGCGGCCGCTACGACAGCCTGCTCTCGGCGCTCGGTTCGGAAAAGCCGGTGCCCGCGGTAGGCTGCGCAGTCGGGATCGAGCGGCTTCTGGCCGCCGTCGCGATGGAGAAGGGCCAATGAGCGGCAAACTCATCATCGGCCTTCCCTCGAAAGGCAGGCTTCAGGAAAACGCGAATGCCTTTTTTGCGCGGGCGGGGCTGCGCGTGAAGCAGGACGGCGGCCGCGGCTATACCGGCCGCCTCGACGGCATTGCCAATGTCGAGATTGCCTTTCTCTCTGCGTCCGAAATCGCGGGCCAGCTCGAGCAGGGCATCATTCACCTCGGCGTGACGGGCGAAGACCTGATCCGCGAGAAACTTTCCGCGCCCGAACGCGACGTGGAACTGCTGCTGCCCTTGGGCTTCGGCCATGCCGATGTCGTGGTTGCCGTGCCGCAAAGCTGGATCGACGTCGCCACCATGGCCGACCTCGACGATGTGGCGCTTGCCTTCCACACGAAGCGCGGGCGCAGGCTTCGCGTCGCGACCAAATATTTCAACCTGACGCGAAACTTCTTTGCCGCGCATGGCCTCACCGACTATCGCATCGTGGAAAGCCTTGGCGCCACGGAAGGTGCGCCTGCGGCCGGCACGGCGGAAGTGATCGTGGATATCACCTCCACGGGCGCGACGCTTGCGGCGAACAATCTCAAGGTGCTGGACGACGGCACCATGCTGAAAAGTCAGGCGAACCTGGTGGCCAGCCTCGGCGCGGAGTGGAACGGCAAGGCGCTTGCCGCTGTCGGTGAGATTCTCGACCGTGTGTCGGCGCAGGCGCGCGCCGCCAAGACGGTGGAAGTGCGCTTCGCAAGCGGTGCGGACGATGCGGCGCTGATCGGCGAGATCGCCAGCCGCTTCGGTGTGACGCTGCCTTTCGGCTCCAATGCGGGCGGTCCCGTGCGCATTGCCCATTGCCCGGAAGCGCGCCTCTACGATCTCGTTTCCTTCCTTTATGCGAAGGGACGCGAAACGGTGACGGCCGCCCGCGCGGATTACGTCTTCGAGGCGAAGAACCCGCTGCGGGAACGTCTGCTCGAAAAGCTCAACAGCCGGAACTGATATCATGACGCCCATTCTCGCCGTCGCGACCGCCCTTGTGGTTCTCGTGACGGCGATTTTGTCCGGCATCTTCGGCATGGCGGGCGGCATGATCCTCATGGCCTTCCTCACCTTCGCCTTTCCGGTCGGCGCGGCGATGATGCTGCATGGCGTGACGCAAGCCGTCTCGAACGGCTATCGCGCCGTCATCAACCGCAGCGACATCGTCTGGCCCATCGTTGCGACGAACATGCTGGGCGCGATCCTCGCGCTGGCGCTTTTCCTTATAGTGAGCTTTGTGCCCGACAAGGCGACGGTATTGTTGCTCCTCGGTGCAATCCCCTTCGTCGCCTTCTCGATCCCGAAAAGCTGGGGCCTCGACATCACCCGGCCTTTCATCTCGCCCATCTGCGGATTCGTTGTAACGGCGCTTACACTCACGGCAGGCGTGGCGGGTCCGATCCTCGACGTCTTTTTCGTGCGCAGCCATCTCACGCGGCACCAGATTGTAGCCACCAAGGCAGTTACGCAGACGCTGCAGCACCTGACGAAACTTCTCTATTTCGGTCTGCTTGCGGCTCACCTGCTGCCGGAGGCGGGGCTTCCCTGGTGGGTGTATGTCATGGTCGCCCCGCTCGCCATGCTCGGTACGACGCTCGGCAAGATGGTGCTCGACCGGATGAATGACGGTCAGTTCAGGAACTGGAGCCGCAACATTCTCTTCGTGCTGGGCGCCTTGCTGATATGGCAAGGCTTCTCGTTGCTAGCCGGCTGACAGACCCTTGCGGGCGAGAAATTTCTTCCGGCCCGCTTCTCCGAGCTTCTCCATGACGGGCAGGACCGGGCGGATCATCCAGGGAAATGCCGCAAAGAACCGCGAAGTCAGGCTGGCGCTGTAAGGCACGTAGACCTCGAGCTTGCCTGTATCGATACCCTTGAGAAGCGCGCGGGCCACATCTTCCGCGCTCACCACCTTGTCGATAAAGTTGAGCACCGAGCCGCCATGCGTCGCTTCGTAGTGAAGCATGGGCGTATCGACTGCGGCCGGATATATGCCCGACACCCTTATACCTTGCGGGGCAAGCTCCTGATGGAAGCTGGAGAGAAAGCCGCGCAGTCCGAATTTCGAAGCTGCATAGGCGGCGCTCTCCTTCAGTGCGATGATTCCGCCGAGAGAAACGGTCGTGACCATGGCGCCGCGCCCACGGGCGACCATCAATGGAGCAACGGCATGCATGAGACGGATCGGAGCGCGCATATTGACCTCAAGCTGCAGGTCGATATCGGTCTGTGGAATATCGGTCACCGCCCCCGGGCACACGATCCCGGCATTGTTCACGAGTATGTCGAGGTCGGCGTGGTCGCGGACAATCGCTCCGCAAAGCCGTTCGACATCCTCGCGCGAGGCAAGATCGCAAGCGATCCTCTCCGTCGGGCGTGAAGCGGTTGCAGCGATGATTTCGAGTGCGGCCATGTCCCGGTCGACGAGAACGAGATCGTATCCGCGCCGGTCGAGTGCGCGGGTGATGGCGGCGCCGATGCCGCCGCTCGCGCCTGTGATGAGGGCTTTCATGCGGCGGCCTTTGAGTTTTCTGTGCGCAGCATGTCGAAACAGCCGGGCAGGAGGTCGTCCCAGCCGA
>JAJLKS010000109.1:0-7509 GCA_033838765.1 Alphaproteobacteria bacterium | reverse complement strand
CTGACGGGTGGCGCCTGTCACGAAAGCGACGCGCCGGGTTAACCATAAAGACAGGCTCCGATTGAGCTTTTTTGCCTGAGCGGGGATGATGCCTTAAATGCCGTCATGCCCCCCTGATGGATAGTGTGGGCGACATATGTGCCTTTGATGGGCGCGCGTAACGGGGCGGCATGCTTTTTCCGACCATCGAGTTCGGTATCTTCTTTCTGATCGTGTTCGCGGTCAGCTGGGCCGTGCGCGGCTGGCCGGAAGCGCGCAAGGTCTTCCTCGTCGGCGCGAGCTATTTTTTCTACGGCTGGTGGGACTGGCGCTTTCTCGGCCTTCTGTTCCTTTCCACATTCATCAGCTACCTCGCGGGCCTCGCGCTTGTGCGGACGGAACGCGCCGGACTGCGCAAGTTCATCGTGGGTGTTGCCGTTGTGGCCGGCCTTTCGATTCTCGGCTTCTTCAAATATTACGGCTTCTTCCTCACATCCTTTGCGGCGCTGCTTGAGGCGGCCGGGCTTGAACGGGACCTGCCCTTCATGCAGGTCATCCTGCCGGTCGGCATTTCCTTCTTCACCTTCCAGGGCATCTCCTATGTGGCGGACGTCTATCGCCGCCATGCGAGCGCTGAGCGGTCGCTGCTCAATGTGATGCTCTACATCTCCTTCTTCCCGCAGCTCGTGGCGGGGCCGATCGTGCGCGCGGCGGACTTCCTGCCGCAGTTGCATCGCGCAGCGGTGCTCACACGCGCGCATATCGGCGTCGGCGTGGTGCTGATCCTGTCCGGCCTCGCCAAGAAAATGGTGATTGCGAACTATCTTGCGACGGTACTGGTCGACCCCGTTTTCTTCGATCCTTCGGCCGTCGGTGCGCTCGATCTGCTGATCGGCATCTATGGCTATGCGATCCAGATCTATTGCGACTTCTCGGGCTACAGCGACATCGCCATCGGTGTCGCGGCGCTGCTCGGCTATCGCTTCCTGGAGAATTTCAACCAGCCCTATCGCGCATCGAGCCTGCAGGATTTCTGGCGCCGCTGGCACATCTCGCTCAGCACCTGGCTGCGCGATTATCTCTATGTGCCGCTTGGCGGAAATCGGGGCGGAGAGGTCAAGACCTATCGCAACCTCTTCCTCACCATGTTTCTCGGCGGCATCTGGCACGGCGCGGCCTGGACGTTCGTTTTCTGGGGTGCTTTTCACGGAGCGATGCTCGGCATCGAACGCTATGCGCGCAGGAAGCTCGAGGAATTTGCGCCCGCCCATACGGACCCGGGCGGCCTCATTGCGGCTTTCGGCAACAGTGCGCGCCACGTTGTCGGCGTTGTCTGCACGTTTCATCTGGTCTGCTTTGCCTGGATTTTCTTCCGGGCGGACAGTTTCCAGACGGCTGCAAGCTATATTGCAGGCTTCGCGCGCTGGGGCGATCCGAGCCAGTATGTGACGCCTTTTGCCGTCGGCCTCATCCTGCTTGCGATGGTCTTCCAGTTCACGCCGCAGCATCTTGGCCGCTGGCTTGCGCGTATCGTACAGTATCTGCCGTCGCCGGTTCTTGCTCTGCTGCTTGGCGGCGGCATCTGGCTTATCTGGGCAGTGGCGCCCGAGGGCGTCGCGCCCTTCATCTATTTCCAGTTCTGAGGCAGGCCGATGCTCGACATGCTTCAAGACCATGAGCCGCACGACGATGCCGAAGCAAGGCAGGCGCGCGAGACGTCGCAATCCGTGCGGCGCATGGCGCTGACGCTTCTCCTGTCAGCGATGCTGCTGCTGGCGCTGAACAGCGAGCAGCTTGTCACATGGGTCAACGGTTTCGAAGTCGGGCCGGTGCAGGACAGGATCGTGGCCTTCTCCACACGCTGGAACGAGAAGATGGCGGAAGCCGGTCTCACGCAGCCGGCAGAAGCGGCGCGCGAGGACGTGAACCGCGCCCGGCAGGTGAACTGGGACGAGGTGAAGCGCTGGATCGAGAACGAACAGGCGCGAAGCCGCGAAGGCGCGCGGGCGCTGCGCGGCGTTCTCGTCGAGGATTGACGCTCAGATCAACGCCTGCATGGCCCAGAGCGTGCCCATGCCAGCCGCGAGCGTGGCGAGAACGCTCTTCGTTTTCCATGCAACCAGTGCTGCGGCGAAGCCTGCGATGAGACGCGGATTGTCGATGCCGAAATTGAGCCCGCCTTCCGTGCCGCGCAGGATGGCGGGGAGGATGATCGCCGAGAGAACGGCAGCAGGCAGGAAGCGCAGCGCTCGGGTGACGGGCGCAGGCAGGGCGAAGCGTCCGCCAAGCTCGATGAAGGAGGCGCGCAACGCAAATGTGCCGATACCGATCGCGATGATGGCGAGCCAAACAGTCTGCTTGTCCATCACTTGGGCTCCCCTTGCGCCGGAAAAAGTCTTTCAACGGCATAGCCCGCCGCAATGCCTGCAAGTGCGGCGAGGAAAAGACCGAGATTGAAGGGAAGGCTCCATGCGATCACCGCGACGGCGCCGCCGGTCAGCGCGGCCGTCGCGTTTGCGCGGTCTGCAATCGACGGGACGATGAGCGCGAGGAAGCTCAGCGGTACGAAAAAATCGAGCGACCAGCTTGCCGGGATGCGGTTGCCCAGGAAATAGCCCGCTGCCGTCGCCGCCAGCCAGACTGCCCACATAGGAATTGCGCCTCCCATATAGAAGGCGAATTTCGCCGGGAGGCCCATCTCCGGACGAGCGGCATATCGCAATATGCTCAGCGCATAGGACTGGTCGGTCATGAGGTATGCAACGAGCCAGCGCCGCCCGCGCGGCAGGGCCGAGAGGTGCCCCGCCATTGCAGCGCTGTACATGGCGAAGCGCAGGTTGATGACGAGGCCCGTCAGGATCACAACGAGGACGGGCGCGGCATCGGCGATGAGCTGGGTCGAGGCGAGCTGCGCCGCGCCTGCGAAAACGACGATGGACTGCCCGATGCCTGCCAGTGCGTCGAGGCCCGCATTGGACGCGACGACGCCTGCGATCATGCCGAAAGGCACGGCGCCCGGCAGCAGCGGCAGCATGACGCGCGCGCCTTCAATCCAGTCTTTCCGTTCTGCCTTTGCCATGCTGTCCATCATGTATCACCCGGCCCATGAAAAAGCCCCCGTGACGCGTATCACGGGGGCCTTGTCTTCGATTGCGTGCGCTTCTGTCAGCGCGGCAGTCTCGTTTCCCCCATCAGGAACAGGTCTACCTCGCGGGCAGCCTGGCGGCCTTCGCGAATGGCCCATACGACGAGCGACTGGCCACGGCGCATGTCGCCAGCGGCGAACACCTTGTCGAGGTTCGATTTGTAGGTCGCCGTGTCCGCCGCGATGTTGCCGCGCTGGTCGAGCTGGACGCCGAGCTCCTGCAGCATGCCTTCATGCACGGGATGGACGAAGCCCATGGCCAGCAGCACGAGATCGGCCTTGATCTCGAATTCCGAGCCTTCGATGGGTTTCATCTTCTCGTCCACGCGCACACATTCAATAGCGGTGACGTGCCCGTTCTTGCCGATGATGCGCCGCGTCATCACGGCGAAGTCCCGCGTGGCGCCTTCCGCCTGGCTCGAGGAGGTGCGCATCTTCAGCGGCCAGTCCGGCCAGGTGAGAAGCTTGTTTTCCTTCTCGGGCGGTGCCGGCATGATTTCAAGTTGCGTCACGCGCACTGCGCCCTGGCGGAACGAGGTGCCGATACAGTCCGAGCCCGTGTCGCCGCCGCCGATGACGACGACATGCTTGCCGCCGGCGAGGATCGGTTCGACCTGGCCGATGGATTCGTCCGAGACGCGGCGGTTCTGCTGCGGCAGGAATTCCATGGCGAAGTGAACGCCAGCGAGGTCGCGGCCCTCGACGGGCAGGTCGCGCGGCTTTTCCGAGCCGCCGGTGAGCAGTACCGCGTCGAACTCGTCGTTGAGCTCCTTCGCGGGCTTCGTCACGCCGATATGGACACCGTAGTGGAAGGTCACGCCTTCGGCTTCCATCTGCGCAACGCGACGGTCGATCAGCGTCTTCTCCATCTTGAAGTCGGGAATGCCATAGCGGAGGAGACCGCCGGCCTTCAGGAACTTCTCGAAGACATGAACGTCATGGCCACGGCGCGCGAGCTGCTGCGCGGCGGCAAGGCCCGCAGGGCCGGAGCCGACGATGGCAACGCGCTTGCCCGTCTTCTGAGCGGGCACCTGCGGCACAATCCAGCCTTCCTTCCAGCCGCGATCGACGATCGTGCATTCGATGGTCTTGATCGTCACCGGCTGGTCGGTGAGGTTCAGCGTGCAGCTTGCCTCGCAGGGCGCGGGGCAGATGCGGCCCGTGAATTCCGGGAAGTTGTTCGTCGAATGGAGGTTGCGGCAGGCTTCCTCCCAGTCGGCGTGATAGACGAGGTCATTCCAGTCCGGGATCTGGTTGTTCACCGGACAGCCATTGTGACAATAGGGAATGCCGCAATCCATGCAGCGCGCAGCCTGATCCTTCACCGCCTCTTCGGCGAGCGGGATCACGAATTCGCGGTAGTTGCGAATCCGGTCCGCGGCGGGCAGGTACTTGCGGTCCTGCCGGTCGATTTCCAGAAAACCTGTAATCTTGCCCACGCTTACTCTCCTGCTGCCGCGACGGCCTGCGCAGCATCCTGCGCCTGCTGCATTTCCCGAAGGGCACGGCGGTATTCAACCGGCATTACCTTGCGGAACTTGGGCAGCATGGCCTCCCAATTGTCCAGAATCTGACGCGCACGGGCCGAGTTGGTGTAGTGCGCATGGTTCTCGATAAGCTGATGCAGACGTTCGGCATCGAAGCGGGTCATGTCGCTCATCACGTCGACACGGCCATGGCTTTCGAGATCGCCCGTCTGGTGGCGATGCCGCTCCATCAGGTCGTGCTCTTCCTTGACGGGTTCGAGATCGACCATGGAGAGGTTGCAACGGCGTTCGAACATGCCATCTTCGTCCAGCACATAGGCGATGCCGCCCGACATGCCGGCTGCGAAGTTGCGGCCGGTCTCGCCAAGCACGACGACGATACCGCCGGTCATGTATTCGCAGCCGTGATCGCCCGTGCCCTCGACAACGGCGATGGCGCCGGAGTTGCGCACGGCAAAGCGTTCGCCTGCGACGCCGCGGAAGTAGCACTCGCCGCTGATCGCGCCGTAAAGCACCGTGTTGCCGACGATGATCGACTTCTCCGGCACGATACCGGACCGCGCTGGCGGGTAGACGATCAGGCGGCCGCCAGACAGGCCCTTGCCGACATAATCGTTCGCTTCGCCTTCAAGCTCGAGCGTGACGCCGGCCGCGACCCATGCGCCGAAGCTCTGGCCGGCGGTGCCGGTGAACTTCACATGGATCGTGTCCTCGCCGAGGCCCGCATGGCCGTAGCGCTTCGCGATCTCACCGGACAGCATGGCGCCGGTGGTGCGATCTGTGTTGCGGATCGGCAGCTCGATCTTCACCGGCTTCCGGTGCTCGATGGCATCCTTTGCCTTTTCGATCAGCGTCCGGTCGAGAACGCCGCCGAGATTGTGGTCCTGCATCTCGCAGTGATGGATTGCGGCGCCCGGCACTTCCGGCTTGTGGAAGAGCTTGGTGAAGTCGAGGCCCTTCGCCTTCCAGTGCTTCACGACCTTGCGCTTGTCGAGCATCTGCATCTGGCCGGTCATTTCCGACAATTTGCGATAGCCCATCTTCGCCATCAGCTCTCGCACTTCCTCGGCCACGAAGAAGAAGTAGTTGATGACGTGTTCGGGCGTCCCGACGAAACGCTTGCGGAGTTCCGGGTCCTGCGTCGCAACGCCGACCGGGCAGGTGTTCAGATGGCACTTGCGCATCATGATGCAACCTGCCGCGATGAGCGGCGCGGTGGCGAAGCCGAATTCATCCGCGCCGAGCAGTGCGCCGATCACGACGTCGCGGCCGGTGCGCAGGCCGCCATCGACCTGCACGGCAATGCGGCCACGCAGACGGTTCATGACGAGCGTCTGGTGCGTTTCGGCAAGGCCGATTTCCCAGGGGCTGCCCGCATGCTTGATGGAGGTGAGCGGCGAGGCGCCCGTGCCGCCTTCGAAGCCGGAGATCGTCACATGGTCCGCACGTGCCTTGGAGACGCCGGCGGCAACCGTGCCGACACCGACTTCCGAGACGAGCTTCACGGAGACGAGAGCCTTCTCGTTGGTGTTCTTCAGGTCGTAGATGAGCTGCGCCAGATCCTCGATCGAATAGATATCGTGGTGCGGCGGCGGCGAGATGAGGCCGACGCCCGGCGTCGAGTGGCGAACCTTGGCGATGACCGCATCGACCTTGTGGCCGGGCAGCTGGCCGCCTTCGCCGGGCTTCGCGCCCTGCGCCATCTTGATCTGGATCATGTCGGAGTTGACGAGATACTCCGTCGTCACGCCGAAGCGGCCGGAAGCCACCTGCTTGATCGACGAGCGCATGCTGTCGCCATTTGGCAGCGGCGTGAAGCGGTCTGCCTCCTCGCCGCCTTCGCCGGTGTTCGAGCGGCCGCCGATACGATTCATGGCGAGCGCCAGCGTCGTATGCGCCTCGCGGCTGATCGAGCCGAAGGACATGGCGCCGGTCGCAAAGCGCTTCACGATCTCAGAAGCGGGTTCCACTTCATCGAGCGGCACGGGCTTGCGGCCGTCATCCTCCGCCGACTTGATGTCGAACAGGCCACGGATCGTGAGCAGACGTTCGTTCTGCTCGTTGATCTGGCGCGCGAAGGCCCGGTACTTGTCCTGGCTGTTGCCGCGCACGGCATGCTGCAGGTCGCGGACGCTGTCCGACGTCCAGGCATGGTCTTCGCCGCGGATGCGGAAGGCATATTCGCCGCCCACTTCGAGCGAATTACGGAGAACGGGCGCATCGGAATAGGCAAGGCGGTGACGCTCGAAGGTCTCGCGTGCGATTTCCGCGATGCCGACGCCTTCGACCATCGAGACGGTGCCGGTAAAATACCTGTCGCAGAAGCTGGAAGCGAGGCCGACGGCATCGAAGATCTGCGCGCCGCAATAGGACTGGTAGGTCGAGATGCCCATCTTGGACATGACCTTGAGCAGGCCCTTGTCGATCGCCTTGATGTAGCGCTTCTCGGCTTCCTTCTGCGTCAGGCCCTCGTCGAGGTTCGGCAGCAGTTCCGACAGCGTCTCGAAGGCGAGATAGGGGTTGATGGCTTCGGCGCCATAGCCCGCAAGACAGGCGAAGTGATGCACTTCGCGCGCCTCGCCGGTTTCGACGACGATGCCGACCTTGGTGCGCAGGCCCTTGCGGATCAGGTGATGATGGACGGCGGAGGTTGCGAGCAGCGCCGGAATGGCAATGCGCTCGGCCGAGATCAGCCGGTCCGAGAGGATCACGATGTTGTAGCCCTGGTCGACCGCTTCTTCCGCGCGTTCGCACAGACGCTCAAGCATTTCGGCCAATGCATCCTCGCCGCGATCCACCGCGAAGGTGATGTCGAGCGTCTGGGTGCGGAAATGATTGTCCGCCACCTCGCCGATCATGCGGATCTTTTCAAGGTCTTCATTGGTCAGGATCGGCTGG
>JAJLKS010000108.1:0-2031 GCA_033838765.1 Alphaproteobacteria bacterium | reverse complement strand
CGTCTTGCCGCGCGCCTTCAGCGTTGCTTCCAGCTCATAGGCGAGGTCGAAATGATCCTCGATCGCGCCCTTGCCGCGCCCCGTGACGAAGACGAAATGCTCGATCCCCGCCTCGACTGCCTCATCCACCGCATATTGGATGACGGGCTTGTCCACGACCGTCAGCATCTCCTTCGGCACGGCCTTGGTGGCGGGTAGAAAACGGGTGCCGAGGCCTGCGACTGGGAAGACCGCTTTGCGGGGCATCTTTTGCATGTCGGATGTCACTCTTGGGTGTCTGGCGAATGGAAGGGCTAAGTTCTTAATAATAGTAATGAAATCTCCGTCTGATGGAGATTTTTGCCATGCCAAAGGGTCCGGGGCAAGCCGCACACGTCGCGGATGTTTCCGGTTAGGTGAAATCCATGTATCTAAAGACGCGCACGGCGCAGGTTTGTTCCTGTTTCGAGTGCGTAAGGATTTTCCGAGGAAAGGGGCCCGCGGAGCCCACTTCCCATATGAGGCAGGAGAGCGTCAGGCATGACCAAGCGGGTCGCGTTGATTACGGGGATTACAGGCCAGGATGGCAGCTATCTGGCCGATCTCCTGGTCTCCAAGGGCTATGAGGTTCACGGGCTCATGCGCCGCTCCTCCTCGCTCAATACCGACCGGGTGAACCATCTCTATAATGAGGATAGCGCGCCCGCTTCCGGCATCGGCATGCATTTCGGCGATATGTCGGATGGCGGCAGCCTTCTGCGCGTCCTGAAGGATGTGAAGCCGGACGAGGTCTATAATCTCGCCGCCCAGAGCCATGTGAAGGTGAGCTTCGACAAGCCGGAATATACGGCCGATGTGAACGCGACCGGCGTGCTGCGGCTTCTGGAGGCGATCCGCCTTCTCGATATGGGCGAGAGCGTGCGGTTCTATCAGGCCTCGACCTCCGAGCTTTTCGGCAATGTGCAGGAAACGCCGCAGAGCGAGACGACGCCCTTCCGGCCGCGCAGCCCATATGCGATATCAAAGCATTTTGCCTTTCAGACGGTGGTGAACTACCGCGAGGCCTATGGCTTCCATGCCTCGAACGGCATCCTTTTCAATCATGAAGGGCCGAACCGGGGCGAGAATTTCGTCAGCCGCAAGATCACGCGCGCCGTCGCCGCGATCCATCACGGGCTGCAGGACCGGCTCTATCTCGGGAATATCAACTCGCGCCGCGACTGGGGCCATGCTCGCGACTATGTCGAAGGTATGTGGCTCATGCTGCAGAAGGGGACGCCGGGAGACTACGTTCTGGCGACCGGCGAGGAACATTCCGTGCGCGATTTTGCGGAGCTTGCCTTCGAGATGGTTGGCCGTCCCATCGAATGGGAAGGCTCAGGGCTTGAGGAGAAGGGCATCGACCGCAAGTCAGGCAAGGTGCTGATCGAGATCGACCCGAACTACTACCGCCCGGCGGAAGTGAACTCGTTGGTCGGCAATGCCGCCAAGGCGCGCGACGAACTCGGCTGGACGCACAAGACGACTTTCAAGGATCTCGTAGCCGAGATGGTCGAGGCCGATATGCGCCGTCTCAGCGGTGGCGCCGTCGCCGCGCATGGCGGCTAGGCCGGATCGGCTTTCAGTACCTTCCGGATATTTGCGGCAAGCTCTTCGCGCCGGTAGGGCTTGGTGAGCAGCTGAACGCCCCGGTCGAGGCGGCCCTGATGGACGATTGCATTCTCGGTATAGCCTGATGTGAAGAGCACCTTGAGGCTGGGGCGGAACTTCACAGCTGCTTCGGCAAGCTGGCGCCCGTTCATGCCGCCCGGCATCACCACATCGGTGAAAAGCAGGTCGATGCTTTCATCTGCATTCAGAATGCCGAGTGCCTTCACACCATTTTCTGCGCCAGTCACGCGGTAGCCGAGATCGGCCAGTTGCCGCAGCACGTTCTGACGGACCAGTTCGTCATCCTCGACGATGAGAATGTGTTCCGTGCCTGCCGATTCAGGCTTCTCCGGGCCGGGATGATTGGCGGCTTCACGTTCCGCATGGGAGCGCGGCAGGTAG
>JAJLKS010000107.1:0-4409 GCA_033838765.1 Alphaproteobacteria bacterium | reverse complement strand
GAATTTCCGGCCCGAACTGCTCGTTCTCTTTCACGCCGACAAGATTTCAAACGATACGGTGCGCGCGCTGCGCGCCATGCTGCCATCGCTGCGTGTCGCGGTCGTCAATATCGATGCGTTGTTCCTGCCGGAAAATGTCGCGCGGATTCACCGCTTCGCGGAAGTTGCCGATACGACATTCATCACCACCGCAGGCGAGCGTCTCGATGCCTTTGTCACGCCGGCGCATTCGCTGACATTCATCCCGAATCCCGCCGACCCCTCCATCGAAACCCTGCAATGTTTCGCGCATAGCGATCAGCCGCACGATCTTTTCTGCGCGGTGGGGTCGGAAACAGCGTCCACGCCACGCGGGCGGCTGCTCAGGGAAATCGAAACCTCGGTGCCGGAGGCGCGGTGCGCCTTTTTCGGTTTTGAAGGCCGCCCGCAACTGAACGGTCAGGATTATTTCGACGGCATCGCCTCTGCACGCATGGGGCTAAATCTCAACCGGGAAGAGAACTACCACCTCTATTCATCGGACCGCTTCGCCCAATATGCGGGCAACGGGCTTCTCGTCTTCGTTGCGCGCTCGACGGGCTATGACGAGATTTTCACGGATGAGGAATTCGCCTTCTATCGCGATGCGGGCGAACTTGCGGACAAGCTGCGGTATTTCCTCAAGCATGATGGCGAGCGTCAGCGCATCGCCCGCAACGGCCATGAGCGCTATCACGCGCTTTTCGGCGAGCGGCTTGTGGCGCGTTATGTCGAGGATGTCATGGCCGGGCGGCCCGTCAATGGCGCCTATGCCTGGCCGACGCGCATACACCGCTGAACGCCGAAAGCAGAACCGCCCCGTCCCATGCGCGGCCGAGGTGGGAGAGGCGGCGGGGACGAGGCGGTGTGCCTTCGCGGAGATGCGTCGGCGTATTTCCCGGTGCGAACTTGGGCGGGGCCGCAGCCGGGGTCTGCTGCATTTGCCGTTGGATGGTTTTCCGGAACGCCGGGCAAGCGCCCGGAATCCGCAGGCAGGATCAGTCTCGCCGGAATTTCTTAAGTACACGTTAAACTAGAACTTCAAGTTTTAATGCTATCTATGCGTGTATTCGGCTGCAATGCCGGGCGCTATGGATTTTGCCCCGGGCGGACCTTATAAAGGCGCCGAATTTCAGTGTCTTTTTGACAGGCTTTCGGAGGCGGAATGGCCGGCCATTCACAATTCAAGAACATCATGTATCGCAAGGGCGCGCAGGATAAGAAGCGCGCCAAGCTGTTCGCGAAGCTGGCCAAGGAAATCACGGTCGCGGCCAAGATGGGCCTCGCCGACCCTGAATACAATCCGCGGTTGCGCGCCGCCATTCAGGCCGCTCGTGCCGAGAACATGCCCAAGGACAATATCGAGCGTGCCATCAAGAAGAGTACGGATCAGGGCGGCGAGAACTACGACGAGGTGCGCTATGAGGGCTTCGGGCCCGGCGGCATCGGCGTCATCGTCGAAACGCTGACCGACAACCGCAACCGCACCGCCGGCGAAGTGCGCGCCATCTTCTCCAAGAATGGCGGCAATCTCGGTGAAACGGGCTCCGTCTCCTTCATGTTCGACCGGCTTGGCCTGATCGAATATGGCGCCGATGTCGCGAGCGCCGATGACATGCTGGAAGCCGCCATCGACGCCGGCGCGGATGATTGCCAGTCGGGCGCGGAAACGCATGAGCTCTTCTGTGCGCCCGATGCGCTGCATGAAGTGGCCTCGGCGCTCGAGGCGAAGTTCGGCGAGCCCAAGGCCGCGCGGATGGTCTGGAAGCCGCAGAACACCATCCCTCTCGATGACGAGAAGGCCGAGACCGTCTTCAAGATGCTCGAAGCGCTGGACGACAATGACGATGTGCAGCAGGTTTATGCGAACTTCGAGATGTCCGATTCGGTCATGGAGAAGATGTCCGCCTGAAATTAGCCGGCGGCACATCGTTTCCCCGCTTCGGGCATGAACCGGACGGGTGTGCCTGTTGCAGCCCGCTTCCGCAACGGGGATCGCCCCTGCACATGGCGGCATCGCTCACATTTCTCGGCATCGATCCAGGCCTCACCGCCACGGGCTGGGGCGTGATCGCCATTGAAGGGTCTAAGCTTGCGCATGTCGCAAACGGTACCATCACATCCAACGCGCGGCTGACGCTTGCCGAGCGGCTGGTCGAGATCGAGGCGGGGCTTGTGCGCGTGGTCGATGAATTCTCGCCTCATGCCGCTGCCGTCGAGCAGGCTTTCGTCGCACGCGACGCGGCGGCGGCGCTGAAGCTTGGACAGGCGCGCGCCGTGGCGCTGCTCGTTGCCGCGCGGGCGGGGCTTGCCGTCGCCGAATATGCGCCCAATCACGTGAAGAAATCCGTCGTCGGCGCAGGCCATGCCGACAAGGCGCAGATCCGCCTCATGGTCGAGATGCTGCTGCCGGGTGCGCGACCGCGCAGCGAGCATGCCGCCGATGCGCTTGCCATTGCCATTGCTCATGCCCATTCCGGTGCAGCCAATTCGCGCCTTGCGGCCGCCATAGCGGGAGCGGGCCGATGATCGGCAAGCTCAGGGGCATCGTGGATTCGACAGGCGAGGACTGGGTGGTCGTCGATGTAGGCGGTGTCGGCTATCACGTCACCTGCTCGCGCCGGACCTTGCAAAATCTGCCTGCGCGCGGAGAGCCCGTCACGCTTTCCATCGAAACAAAGGTGAGTGAGGAGGCGATCCGTCTGATCGGTTTCGACAGCGATATCGAGCGCGACTGGTTCCGCCTTCTGCTCGGCGTGCAGGGCGTCGGCACGCGCGTGGCGCTTGGCGTGCTCGGCACCCTTGCGCCCGGCGATCTCGCCCGCGCCATTGCGCTGGACGACAAGAAAGCGGTGTCGGCCGCACCCGGGGTCGGTCCCAAAGTTGCCGCGCGCATCGTTGCCGAATTGAAAGACAAGGCACCGGAGGGGGGCTCGCTCGCCGCAACGCTTGCAGCACCCGCGAATGGCGCCGTGATTGCCGATGCCTCGGCGCCCATGCGCGACGCGATTTCGGCGCTGGTCAATCTCGGGTATCCGCAGGCGCAAGCTGCCGGTGCCATTGCGACGGCCGCAAAGGTGCTTGAGGATGCTGCGACGGCGGAGCAGCTGATCCGCCGTGGCCTGAAGGAGCTGGCGCGATGACGGAGCGGCTCGTCGGCGCGGCAAAGCGCGAGGAAGACGAACTCGAGCGTTCGCTGCGGCCGCAGCTTCTTGCCGATTTCACGGGGCAGGCGCGCGCGCGCGAAAATCTGGCCGTATTCATCGAGGCGGCCCGCACGCGCGGCGAGGCACTCGATCATGTTCTCTTTGCAGGGCCTCCCGGCCTCGGCAAGACGACGCTCGCGCAGATCGTTGCGCGCGAGCTTGGCGTCAATTTCCGATCGACATCGGGGCCGGTGATTTCAAAGGCCGGCGACCTTGCCGCGCTTCTCACCAATCTCGAACCGCGCGAT
Source organism: Alphaproteobacteria bacterium (assembly GCA_033838765.1). Lineage (GTDB taxonomy): Bacteria > Pseudomonadota > Alphaproteobacteria > Parvibaculales > Parvibaculaceae > Parvibaculum. The sequence continues at coordinate 937 of JAJLKS010000107.1, read as the reverse complement.
GTCCTGTTCATCGACGAAATTCATCGTCTGTCGCCAGCGGTCGAGGAAATTCTCTATCCGGCAATGGAGGATTTCCAGCTCGACCTCATCATCGGCGAGGGGCCGGGCGCGCGTTCGGTCCGCATCGATCTGGCGCCGTTCACGCTTGTCGGTGCGACGACGCGGACGGGGCTTCTCACGACGCCGCTTCGTGACCGCTTCGGGATTCCGGTCCGCCTGAATTTCTATGAGGTCTCCGAGCTTGAGAGCATCGTGCAGCGCGGGGCGCGGGTGCTTGGCATCGCCATGACGGCGGATGGCGCGCATGAGATTGCGCGCCGTGCGCGCGGTACGCCGCGCGTTGCAGGACGGCTCTTGCGCCGTGTCCGCGATTTTGCCGCCGTCGAGGGCGTTTCGACCATCGATGCCGGAGCGGCGGACAGGGCATTGCAGCGGCTCGAAGTGGATGAACTCGGCCTCGATGCACTCGATCATCGCTATCTGCGGTGTATCGCCATCAATTTCGCGGGCGGACCTGTCGGCATAGAGACGATCGCCGCCTCGCTCTCTGAGCCGCGCGATGCGATCGAGGAAATCATCGAGCCCTATCTCATCCAGCAGGGCCTCGTGAACCGGACGCCGCGTGGCCGTATACTCACAGCTGCGGCCTTTGCCCATATCGGCGTTCCCGTGCCGTCCAGTCTGTCCGCGAACCAGCCGGGGCTCTTCGGCGGGGAGGAAGGGAAATGACTCCGGCTTGGCCCGATCTCTCCGGCCGGATCGAGGGACAGCTCCACAGGCTCCCTATCCGCGTCTATTACGAGGACACGGATTTTTCGGGCATCGTCTATCACGCCAATTATCTGAAATTCGCGGAGCGCGGGCGATCCGACTTCCTGCGGCTGGCGGGCGTCCATCACACCGACCTTTTTGACGGCGCCGATCCGATCGCCTTCGC
>JAJLKS010000106.1:0-2072 GCA_033838765.1 Alphaproteobacteria bacterium | reverse complement strand
CCATGCCGAGCCGAACAAGGGGCATATGGCGATTGCGAAGCTCGTGGACATGGGGAAAGCGTCCCATGTCATCACGCAGAATATCGACAATCTGCATCAGATTTCGGGCATTCCGCCGGAGAAGATCATCGAACTCCACGGTAACGGCACCTATGCCAAATGCCTCGATTGCGGCGAGCGGCATGAGCTTGTCTGGGTGCGCGAGCAGTTCGAGGCATCGGGCGCGGCGCCGGATTGCCGCAGCTGCGGCGGCATCGTCAAATCGGCGACCATCTCATTCGGCCAGGCGATGCCGGAAGATGAGATGAACCGCGCTCATGAGGCGACGCTCGGTTGCGATCTCTTCATCGCCATCGGCTCGTCGCTGCAGGTCTATCCTGCGGCGGGCTTTCCCATTCTCGCAAAGCGCAACGGGGCGATGCTCGCTATCCTCAATCGCGAACCGACGGAGCTCGACCAGATTGCCGATCTCGTGATCCACGACGAGATCGGGCCGACGCTCGCGCCTATCGCCATGCTCAACTAGCGCGCTGTGGCCCAGCCGCCCGCGACGGGGATCAGCTGCCCGGTAATGAAATCGGAATTGGGCCCTGCAAGGAAGGCAACGATCGCGGCGGCTTCTTCCGGCTTGCCGAGGCGGCCCAAGGGAATGTTGCCGAGAATCTTTTCGCGCGCCTTCGGATTTTCGAGCAGAGAGGCCGGAAAATAGTCGGGGCTTTCGATGAAATTGAAGGCGAGCGCATTCACCTGAATATTGAAGGGCGCAAGCTCCTTGGAAAGCGTCAGCGCGAGAGAATTGGCGGCGCCGCGCGCTGCAGCGTAGAGACTGTAGTTCGGAATGCCGTTCAGAGGTGCGGCGGAGGAGAGGAAGAGGATCTTCCCCGCCTTCTGCTTCTTCATGTGCGGCGCGGCGGCACGCGTCATGGCGAAGGATTTGAAGACGAGCGCCTCGAAGGTTTCGTGCATGTCCTTGTCGGTCGCCTCGTCCACGGGCCCGCGTAGGGCCGGCCAGGCATCGTTGTTGATGAGAACGTCAAGGCGGCCTTGTGCCTCCATGACGGCAGCAATGGCTTCTTCCGGTGTGGTTGCGGAGAGAGCTTTCACGCCGGAGACTTTCGCCTCGAAGGTGGCGCGTGCGGCGTCGTCGCCGAAGCTTGCATCCATGCCATAGACGGCGGCGCCTTCGGCCAGCAGCGCGCGGGCGGATGGCCCGCCGACGAAATGGGCAATATCGGTGATGAGAATGCTGCGCGCCATGGGTCCCCCGAAATCAATATTGTCAGTTGTTGCTTGCCCGTGAGACTGTGAGGACAAGCACAGAAGGTCAAGACGGCAGGAGGGGAAGCATCGTGGCGGCAAAGGCAGAGTGGTGGAAGGGCGCGGTCATCTATCAGATTTACCCCCGCAGTTTCCGCGACACGAATGGCGACGGCGTGGGCGATCTCAAGGGCATCGAGGAAAAGCTCGACCATGTGGCGGCGCTTGGGGCGGAAGCGATCTGGCTCTCGCCCTTCTATCCCTCGCCCAACCGCGATTTCGGCTATGACGTCTCGGACTATTGCAATGTCGCGCCGGAGATGGGGACGCTTGAGGATTTCGACCGGCTGGTGAAGGCGGCGCATCAGCGCGGCATCAAGGTGATCGTGGATCAGGTGCTGGCTCATACATCCGAGCGGCATCCCTGGTTTCAGGAGAGTCAGCTCTCCGCCGACAATCCGAAATCGGACTGGTATGTCTGGGCGGATGCGAAGGAAGACGGCACGGTGCCGAACAACTGGCTGTCGGCCTTTGGCGGGCAGGCCTGGGCGTGGAACCCGATCCGGCGGCAGTATTACCACCACAAGTTTCTGAAGAGCCAGCCGAAGCTCAACTTCCACAATGAGGATGTGGTGGAGGCCTGCATGAATGTGCTGCGCTTCTGGCTCGACCGGGGTGTGGATGGCTTCCGCCTCGATGTGGCGAACGCCTATCTGCACGATGCGAAGCTGACCGACAATCCGCCGCTGCCGATGGAGAAACGCGAGTTCATGGACTGGGCCCATGCGCCGCGCCTGCAGCAGCATATCCACGAT
>JAJLKS010000105.1:0-3268 GCA_033838765.1 Alphaproteobacteria bacterium | reverse complement strand
AGCACGCGGCGAAGCGCATTGCCAAGCGTCAGGCCGAAGCCGCGCTCGAGCGGCTCGGCAACCACGGTCGCAAAACGCTGCGCATCATGGCCGGAATTGATTTCGAGCTTGTTCGGTTTGATCAGCTCTTCCCAGTTCTTCTGGATCACTTTGAAACCTCGTGCCGTCGTTTGCGGCGCTGCAATGGCGCGCCGGGCGGGAGACATCCGCCACCTGATCTCTTTAACGTCCGTTCCACCATTCAATCGTGCGAACGGACGTGACCGGCGCGGCCTTAGCCATGCCGGTCAGATACGGGTCACCTCAGACGCGGCGCCGCTTGGGCGGGCGGCAACCATTGTGCGGGATCGGCGTCACGTCGCGGATGGTCGTGACGGTGAAACCGACCGACTGCAGCGCACGAAGCGCCGACTCGCGGCCAGAACCCGGACCGCAAACCTCGACTTCGAGGGTGCGCATGCCGTGCTCCATAGCCTTCTTCCCGGCATCTTCCGCCGCCATCTGCGCGGCGAAGGGCGTCGACTTGCGGCTGCCCTTGAAACCCATCATGCCGGCCGAGGACCACGAGATCGCGTTGCCCTGGGCATCCGTGATCGTGATCATCGTGTTGTTGAACGTGGAATTCACGTGGGCAACGCCCGACGAGATATTCTTCCGTTCCTTGCGCTTTACGCGAACCTTGTCTTTCGCCATCCGTCTGAAACCTTCGTGTCACGCGGGAAACGCGTTGCCTGCGCCCCGGAATAAAGAGCCCTGGGCCTGTTACTTCTTCTTGCCGGCAATCGCCTTCGCCGGACCCTTGCGGGTGCGGGCATTGGTATGCGTGCGCTGGCCGCGGACCGGAAGGCCCTTGCGGTGGCGCAGACCGCGGTAGCAGCCGAGATCCATCAGCCGCTTGATGTTCATGGCGACTTCACGACGCAGATCGCCTTCAACGAGATAGTCGCGATCTATCGTCTCGCGGATCTGAATGACTTCGGCATCGGTCAGCTCATTCACGCGGCGCTCTGCCGGAATGCCGACAGCGGCGCAGATTTCCTTGGCCTTGGCATTGCCGATGCCATGGATATAGGTCAGGCCGATGACCACCCGCTTGTTGGTCGGGATATTGACGCCAGCGATACGAGCCACGTGTCTCTCCTAAACTTCGGGAATCGCTTAACCCGGCACCTGAGTAAAAACCCGCCTCGGACCGCCCGAAAACCGCGGAATTCAGCCATTTTTCGGTCCTGAGCCGGATCGTTCTCTGAAAGTACCGCCGCGAAGGCCGGGATTATAGAATTTACTCATCCCCAGTCAACCGGCTAAGCGAACTCTCCTTTTCTCGTTTCAAAGCCCGAGGGCCGCCTCGATCTGGCGGGTTACCTCATCCATTTCCTTCATGCCGTCCACGGCTTTCAGCCTGCCCTTGCCCTTGTAGTAGGCCGAGAGCGGTGCGGTCTGCTCGTGATAGACCTTGAGGCGCTTTGCCAGCGCCTCGGCATTGTCATCCGCCCGGGCGCCACCGACCGTTTCGGCGGCCCGGGTCTCGATACGCTTCAGCAGGATGCTGTCGTCGACCACGAGCTCGACCACGGCATCGAGCGCGCTGCCCTTGCCCTTCAGCATCTCGTCCAGCGCTTCGGCCTGCGCAACGTTCCGGGGGAAGCCGTCGAGAATGTAACCCTTGGCCACATCCGGCTGCTCGATCCGGTCTGCAATGATTCCCACGACCACATCGTTGGGCACCAGTTCGCCCCGGGCCATGATGGCCTCGGCCTTCTTGCCGGTTTCCGTGCCCGCCGCGACAGCCGCACGCAGCATGTCGCCGGTCGAAAGCTGGACAAAGCCGTACTTGTCTTCGAGACGCTTTGCCTGCGTGCCCTTGCCGGCACCAGGCGGTCCAAGAAGGATCAGTTTCATCGGCGCTGGCCCCTGAGCTTCGACTTCTTGATGAGGCCTTCATACTGGTGCGCGAGAAGATGGCTCTGCACCTGCGAGACCGTGTCCATGGTCACGCTCACCACGATGAGGAGCGAGGTACCGCCGAAATAGAACGGCACGTTGTACTGGGAGATCAGAATTTCCGGTATCAGGCAGACGATCGTGAGGTAGATCGCACCAACCGCCGTGAGCCGCGTCAGCACGTAGTCGATATATTCCGCCGTACGCTGGCCCGGGCGGATGCCTGGAATGAAGCCGCCATACTTCTTGAGATTGTCCGCAGTGTCCGCCGGATTGAACACGATCGCCGTATAGAAGAAGGCGAAGAAGATGATGCCTGCGGCATAGAGCGCGATATAGAGCGGCTGTCCATGCGCCAGCATGCCGGTGATGGTGTTCAGCCAGTCGGGCCCCTGCCCCCCGCTGAAATTCGCAAGCGTGATCGGCAGAAGCAGGATCGATGAAGCAAAGATCGGCGGAATGACGCCGGCCGTGTTGAGCTTCAGCGGCAGATGAGAGCTGTCGCCGCCATAAAGCTTGTTGCCGACCTGCCGCTTGGGATACTGCACGAGGAGCCGGCGCTGCGCGCGCTCCACGAACACGATACCCATGATGACCACAACGACCATCACGGCAAGGAAGAGGATGATGGCAACCGAAAGCGCGCCCTGACGGCTGAGTTCCAGCGTACCTGCGAGCGCCCGGGGGAGCTCCGCCACGATGCCCGCGAAAATGATCAGCGAGATACCATTGCCCACACCGCGCGCGGTGATCTGCTCGCCGAGCCACATCAGGAACACGGTGCCGCCGACCAGAGTGATGACGGTCGTTGCGCGGAAGAAATAGCCCGGATCGATAACGACACTGCCGATGCCGCTCTGCGCACCTTCAAGTCCGACCGCAATGCCGTAGCCCTGCAGCGCAGCCAGGATGACGGTGCCGTAACGCGTATACTGGTTGATCTGTTTGCGGCCCTGCTCGCCCTCTTTCTTCAGCTGAGCAAGATGAGGCGAAACCGTCGTCATCAGCTGGATGATGATCGACGCGGAAATGTAGGGCATGATCGCCAGCGCGAAGATCGCCATACGGCCGATCGCGCCGCCCGCAAACATGTCGAACACACCGAGCAGGCCGGACTGCTGCTGGCTGAACACCTGGGCAAGCGCAACCGGATCGATACCCGGCAGCGGGATATAGGTGCCGAGGCGATAGACGATAAGCACACCCAGTGTGAACCAGATGCGCTTCTTCAACTCGGTCGCCTTGGAGAAGGCCGCGAAGTTGAGGTTCGCTGCGAGCTGTTCAGCCGCTGATGCCATTCATCTCACCTTGTCGCCCGGACATC
>JAJLKS010000104.1:0-8817 GCA_033838765.1 Alphaproteobacteria bacterium | reverse complement strand
CCTCAACCTGCCGCGCACGGTGGAGACGAGGTGATGCACATTGGCAAAGCTCTCAAGCGCGCAGAGCCTGTCGACCGTGACCGACCGGTCGTCGCAGACGCGCGAGATGTCGTTCCGCAGAAGGTCGACGATCATCACGTTTTCGGCGCGGTCCTTTTCTGATGCGAGGAGTTCGGCGGCGAGACGGCCGTCTTCCTCCGGCGTCCTGCCGCGCGGCCTCGTGCCCTTGATGGGCTTCGTCTCGACGATGCCGTTCCGGCAGGACAGGAACCGCTCCGGCGAGGAAGACACGATGGCGCCTTCGCCGAAATTGAAGAAGGAGGCGAACGGCGCCGGGCTCGCCTTGCGCAGACGCAGATAGAGCGCATAGGGCGTGTCGCCCTCGGCAAGTTCCGTCTCGAAGCGCTGCGAAAGATTGGCCTGGAAGATGTCGCCTGCATGGATGTATTCGATGACGCGGGCGACGGCGCCTTCATAGGCATCGCGGGTGAAGTTCGATGCGATGGCATGGAAGGCGCGCGGGGTGCGCTGCCTCGCGGGTGCGGCGGCTTTCAGGCGGCTGGAAATATCCGTCATGCGGGCCCTCGCGCGTGCGGCGCGCATGGCCGGTTCGCATTCGGGAAGGCCGGAAGAGACGGCGAATGCGCGCTCCGCAACCATGTCGAAAGCAAGAACGACATCGTAGAAGCCGAGCGCCATGTCCGGCAGGTGCTGATCGTCGACGGCATAGGGCGCGTCTTCCGGCGGCAGCGTTTCGAGCGTGCGCCCGAGGCCGTAGCCGAAGACTCCTGCTACACCGCCGCAAAAGGGCGGCAGATCGTCGCCGGTTTCGACTGCGGGCAGAGCGGCGAGCTTGCGCTTCAGGATGCCGAACGGTGCCTCACCGCCGCCCACGCGCAAGGACAGTGTTTCGAAGGGATCGATCGCAATGAAGCTCCAGCGTCCGTGAAGCTCCGGTTCGCAGGCGGGGCCTGCGGTCGCGCTGTCGAACAGGAGCGAAAACGGCTCGTCCGCGAAGTTTGCGAAAACTTCATGCGGCAGCATCCATTCCAGCTCTGCGACGAGCGGCTTCATTCCATGGTCACTTTCGTTTGCCGTCAGTCCGCTTGGGGCACGGGCGGGGCAATGACGGCGTCATCTGCCTTGCCGCCGCAGCTTGCGCAGCGCCGCGATTCCATTCGGGCGAGCGGGCCGCGCGGCTTTCCTGCTGCGCCCGGCGAGGTGAGGCGTGCCTCCTGTTCGCCGAGGAAGCGGGTTATCAGGCCGCCGACCAGCGCCGGATCGACGACGCCGATATTGTGCCCCATGCCGGGATAGGAGCGGAGCTGCGCCTGCGGCAGAAGTTCCATCAGCGTTTCAGCATGGGCATAGGGCACGACTTCGTCCGCCTCGCCCCAGATTGCAAGCACGGGAAGCGACGAGGCGCCCACGGCCGCATATTCGTTGCGCGCGTTTTCGAGAGGATAGTGGCGCATGGTCGAAAGCAGCGCATCGCCATAGCCGCGATACTGGAGCTGGCGATTGACGGCTGCGAGAAGAGGCCCGGGATTGGGGATGCTCTTGGCTTCCTCTGCCGCTGCCGCATAGAACATCTTGGTGCCGAACAGGCGGATGATCCAGTCCCCGATCAGCGGGCGCATAAGCATCTCGGTGCGTTCGTTCGACAGCTTGCCGAGGCCGACCGGTGCGATCAGCGTCATCGAGCGGACGCGCTCGGGGTGACGGGCGGCGAAGATGGTGACGATGCCGCCGCCCATGGAGTAGCCGACGAGATCGACGCGGCGATTGACGCCGAGCGCGTCGAGGAGGCCGGAAAGCTGGCTGTCGAACAGATCGGCGTCATAGACCGTATCCGGGCGGTCGGAGAGGCCACGGCCAAAATTGTCGAAGGCGAGAACGCGATAGCCCGCATCGGTCAGCGGCTTGAAATATTGGGACCAGATGATCGACGGTGTCGCAAAGCCGTGAACGAGCACGACGAGCTGGCCGTCTTCCGGCCCCTCGAGCCGGTAGTGGACGGTGCCTTCCGGCAGTTCGAGGAAACTGTAGGCATGGCCTTCGGCGAGCAGCTTTTCGCGGGCATCGGCGTCGAGCGCGGTGCGCGCCCGTCCGGCGGCCCAATAGCTCATCAGCATGATGAGCGCGATCGCCACGAGAAGTACGCCCAGTGCCTTCACATAGGTCATGAAATGATTGCCACTACCGTTTCACCATCGCCGGGCCTTCCCTTGCGGAAGGCTCTTTCCGGCGCAGTCTAGTGCCTCGCCCTGCTGCCTACAATTGCCGTGGCGGGGTTGCGAGCGGCCGGAAATGCAGGCTTGATGCGGTCAAAGCGGGTGAGGCCGCGCAGCATATGGGAGAGTGAAAATGGCCGACGTGTTCAAGGAAAAGGCGCTGGCGGGCAAGGTGGCGTTCGTCGCCGGTGCGTCGAGCGGGATCAACCTCGGCATCGCGCAGCATTTTGCACGGGCTGGCGCCAAAATTGCGCTTATCAGCCGTAGCCATGAGAAGATCACGGCGGCGGCAAAGACGATTTCGGACGAGGGGTTCGAGGCGATCGGCATGGCCGCCGATGTGCGCGATTTCAATTCCGTCGATCAGGCGATGGCAACCGCGCAAAAGGAACTCGGGAACTTCGATATCGTGATTTCCGGCGCGGCGGGCAATTTCGTGGCGCCGGCGCTCGGCATGTCGTCCAACGGCTTCAAGACGGTGGTCGATATCGACCTCATCGGAACGTTCAATGTGCTGCGCGCATCCTTCCAGTATCTCAACCGGCCGGGCGCCTCGCTCATTTCGATCACGGCGCCGCAGGCTGTGAACCCGTCCCTGTTCCAGGCGCATGTCTGCGCGGCCAAGGCCGGCATCAACATGCTGACAAAATGCCTTGCCATGGAATGGGGGCCGGCAGGCGTGCGGGTGAATGCGATTTCGCCCGGACCCATCGCCGATACGGAAGGCATGGCGCGGCTCGCGCCCACGCCCGAGATGGAAAAGGCGATCAAGTCGCGCATTGCGCTGCGCGATTACGGCACCAAGACCGACATTGCCGATACGGCGCTGTTCCTGTCGACCGATAACGCCAAGTACATCACCGGCACCATCGTCGATTGCGATGGCGGGTCGAAGCTCGGCGATGCGGGCGGCGATGCACTTGGCGACTTCGGAAAATAATCAGGAGACCGGGAGAGGGAGGAGAGGATATGGCCCAGGCACCGAAGATCGCGCCGGCGGACTTCACCTGTCTGCTTTACGAGGTGCGCGACCATGTCGCCATCGTCACGATCAACCGGCCGGACAGGCGCAATGCGCTGAACCGGCGGGCCTATGACGAAGTGGAGGCGGCGTTCCGCGCGGCCTCCGCCGACCCTGAAGTGCGATGCGTGATCGTGACCGGCGCCGATCCTGCCTTCTGTTCCGGCGAAGACGTAAAGGAAATGATGACGGGCGAGCAGCATGAGGCAAGCGTGATGCGGCTCACTTCCGTCAGGCCGGAGCCGACCCCTGCCGCCGTCGCCGCACTCGAATGCGACCGGCCGGTGATTGCCGCCGTGAATGGAGCGGCCGTCGGCTGGGGCATGGAGCTCACGCTTTTTGCCGATATCCGCATTGCATCGGAACAGGCGAAGTTCGGCGAAATCTTCATCAAGCGCGGGCTCATCAGCGATGTCGGCGGGCTGTGGCGCCTGCCCGCGATCGTGGGGCCCGCCAAGGCGGCCGAACTCCTCTTCACGGGCGATGTCATCGATGCGGCGGAAGCCGGGCGCATCGGTCTTGTGAGCGAGGTCGTGCCGCATGGCGAACTGATGGAGCGCGCGCTTTCGCTTGCATCGCGCATCGCCGTCAACCCGCCGCTTGCGCTCCGCTTCATGAAAGAGGGGCTTCGCCGCACGTCCTATGGCGATCTGCGCGAAATCGGTAGCTGGGTGAGCGGCACGCTGGGTAAACTCTTCCAGACGGAAGACCACCGCGAAGGCGTGCGCAGTTTCCTCGAAAAGCGGGCGCCGGAATTCAAGGGACGCTGACGGGCAGATGGCGCTTTTTTTCGATCAGGAATGGTTCGACGCGAAACTGAAGGAGGCGGGGCGGACGCGCGACGATGTCGCCGCCGTTCTTCGTCTCGCTCGCGCGCAGGTCGACGAAATCTGGAAGGATCAGCGCGAGCTTGCGCCGCAGGAAGTCGGCATGCTCGCGGAGCTGCTCGATGAAACGCCTGCCGCCATCGCGAACAAGGCAGGCGTCTCGACGCCGGTGCCCGTCTTGCCCAAAGCGGGCGATGCCGCGATAGCGTCGAAACTTGCGGAGATGGACGAACGTCTGAAGCGGATCGAGCGTGCCATCGCCGATCTTCAGTCTCTCATTCTTGCGACCCGTAACAGCTGAGTAACCGATGCGCGACCTGCATTTTCCCGGCCGTTCCACCGTTCATGCCGTCAATGGCATCTGCGCGACCTCGCAGCCGCTGGCGGCGGAGGCGGCCATCTCGATCCTTCGCGCAGGCGGCAATGCCGTCGATGCGGCGATTGCGGCAAGCGCGGTTCTCTGTGTCGTGGAGCCCTACAATACGGGGATCGGCGGCGACTGTTTCGTGCTGCTCTCGAAGGGGGGCAGCGGCGACATTGCCGGCTTCAACGGGTCGGGACGTGCGCCCAGGGCGCTGACGCTCGACAAGCTGAAGGCGGCGGGCGGCACGCTTTCTCTCAGCAGCGTTCATTCGGTGACGATACCCGGCGCGATCGACGCCTGGGCGCGGCTGATCGAGGATCACGGCACAATGGAGCTTGGCCGTGTGTTCGAACCCGCGATCCGTCTCGCGGAAGAGGGTTTCGCCGTTGCGCCGCGCATCGCCCAGGAATGGAGTTTCCTTGAGGGGCATCTGGCGCATGATGCGGATGCGACGCAGCAATACACGACGAATGGCAAGGCGCCGGCAACCGGCGACAGGTTCCGCTTGCCGGTGCTTGCCCGGACGCTCCGCCTCGTCGGCGCGAAGGGCCGCGCCGCGTTTTACGAAGGCGCGGTCGCGGAAGATATGGCCGGCAAGCTCCGCTCTCTCGGCGGCTTCCATACGCTCGAAGACTTTGCCGAACACCGGGGAGAATATGTAACGCCGATCCGCACGAAGTATCGCGGCCGCGAGATCTGCGAGATTCCGCCGAACGGGCAGGGCATCACCGCGCTCGTCATGCTGAACATACTTTCGCGCCTGGGACTCGACCGGCTCGACCCGCATGGGGCGGAACGCTTCCACTACGAGATGGAGGCGGCGCGCCTTGCCTATGACCTGCGGGACAGACATGTCGCCGATCCGGCCCGCGCCGATGTGCCGGTCGACTGGATGCTGTCGGACGGGCTTGCCGACGAACTTGCGGCGCGTATCGCACCGGACCGGAGGATCGGCAATCTTTCCACGCTGCGCGATCCGCTCAATCGCGACACTGTCTATCTGACGGTGGTGGACAGAGACAGGAACGCCGTGTCCTTCATCAATTCGCTGTTTTTCGGCTTCGGGTCGGGCATTCTCGCGCCAGGCTCGGGCGTCATGTTCCAGAACCGCGGATCTGGTTTCGTCATGGAAGAGGGGCATCCGAATTGCGTCGATGGCGGCAAGCGGCCGCTTCATACGATCATCCCCGGCATGATGGTGGAGAAGGGTCGCGCGGTCATGCCATTCGGTGTCATGGGGGGTGCCTATCAGGCGGTCGGACATGCGCATGTCGTGACCAACATCGTCGATTACGGCATGGACCCGCAGGCGGCGCTCGACAGCCCGCGCGCCTTTCCGGGCGCCGACACGCTCGAGATCGAGCGCGGCATTTCCGCAGAGGCGCGCAAGGGGCTCGAAGCGCGCGGTCACAAGCTCAATGAAGTCTTCCTGCCGCATGGCGGCGGACAGGCGATCCTGATCGATCACGAGCGCGGCACGCTTGTCGGCGGCTCCGATCCACGCAAGGACGGTGCGGCTGTCGGCTACTAGCTCTCGGCAAATTCAGAAACGCCGCTCCCGGCGGGGGCGAAGCGATTCCGCCAGAAGGTCGGGCAGCATGTCCGCCTCGATATAGGCGCTTGTCGCGCGCTGGCGCTTCTCGCTTTTCTGGAAAGACGACGTTGTCAGGTTTCCATGCTGGTCGACATACTGCGCAAGGAAGGTGGCGAGCGGGCGTGTGGCGGTGAGGTGCGGCTGGCCGAGGCCGGCGGCGGATGCAGGCTCGCTCACGGGCATGGGTGCGGGCTCGATGCGGCGTCTTGCCGACGGCTCATCCTTCCGCCTCAACGCGGGAAGATTGGCTGTTATGCGCTGAGCTGGCGTTATGCCTGCCATGTCCTGTCCCCAATCGGTGCGCGCCGCCCGCGCTGATCACCTGCATCGGAATAATCGCAAGAATCTTGCCACGAGTTCGCGGCGATTTGCCGGCAAAAGAAGCCGGTCACGTTCCGGAACGGCACAAAATCACGAATTAACCAGTTTATTTAAAGGTTTAGTGGTTACGCCGCTTCTCGAAATTTTAACGGCTTGAGCGCGATCATGCTCAGAAGGGGCGCCAGAACAGCGCCTGATCTGGGGGCGAAGAGCCCGAGTAAACGAACGCGGCAGGAGCGGTGTTGTGGACTCGAAAACGCAGGATGCGCGCAGAGTCGGTGTTGCGTATGGCTTCGGCATCATGGAAGCGCAAGCTGAAGATGTGTTGAAAAGCGCTGTCACGGCGGTGGGCGATGCAGCCTATCGCTGGTCGATCGACGACGACTCGCTTTCATGGAGCCCGGGCGCAGAGATGCTGCTCGGCATTTCCGACATATCGAAGCTGTCGACGCATCGCGATTTCGCCGCGCGCCTCATCACGGAAGGCCTCAGCCGCTACGAACTCATCTGCCGCTCGCGCGAAAGCGATACGGGCGTTGGCGTTCCCTATGAACTCGAATATCAGATTTGCGATGACTTCGGCGGCATGCGCTGGGTCGAGGATCGCGGCCGCTGGTTCGGCGGTTCGGACGGTGCGCCTGCCGTGGCGGTCGGCGTGCTCCGCGCCATAGACGAGCGGCACAAGCGCGAATCCGAACTCATCCGGCTGTCGACCTATGACGAGCTGACGGGCCTTCTCAATCGCGTGCGCCTAAAAGAGGCGCTTACGGAGGCGATGATCGCGTCGCAGCGCGGGCGCCAGAATTCCGCCTTCCTGCTGATCGCGGTCGACAATCTTGCGCTCATCAACGATGCCTTCGGCTTCGACGTGGCGGATGAAGTGATCGTGAGTGTCGGCGAGAGGCTGCGTTCGCTCGCGCGGCGCGGCGACTCGCTTGGACGCTATGCGGGCAACAAGTTCGGTCTCGTTCTGCGCAATTGCAACGAGGAGCGGCTCGGCGGCGTATGCGAACGGATGCTCGCAGAAGTGCGCGACAAGGTGGTGCTGACCGCCCGCGGGCCCGTGGCCGTCACGGTGTCGGCGGGCTCCATCGCCTTGCCGGGGCATGCATCGAGCGTCGACCAGGCGCTGGCGCGCGCCGAAGAGGCGCTGATTGCCGCCAAGCAGCGGCTTCGCGACAGCCATGTCGTCTATACGCCGTCGCGCGAGCGCGAGAAGACGCGGCTGCGCAACATCAATGTGGCAGACGAACTCATCACGGCGCTCAACGACAAGCGTATCCGCATCGCTTTTCAGCCCATCGTCGATGCGGAGACGGGCGAAGCGGCGATCCATGAATGCCTGGTGCGCATGGAGCAGCTCGATGGCAGCCTCGTTTCGGCCGGGCATTTCGTTCCGGTTGCCGAGAAGCTCGGAATCATCGGCCTGCTTGACTATCGCGTGATGGAACTCGCCGTCGATGCCTTGCGGAAAAATCCCGGTGTCACCCTGTCGCTTAACGTGTCGGGCCGGACGACCGCGGATCGCCTCTGGCGGGAGACGCTTGCATCGCATCTCCGCGCCGATAGCGGACTTGCAAAGCGTCTCGTCATCGAAATCACGGAGACGGTGGCCATTCACGAGGTGCTGGAGCTGACGGAGTTCGTGGCCATGTTCCGCGAGCTTGGCTGCAAGATTGCCATCGACGATTTCGGCGCTGGCTACACCTCGTTCCGCAACCTGAAGACGCTCGATGTCGATCTCGTGAAGATCGACGGGTCGTTCGTGATCGATCTCGCCACGAACCCGGACAATCAGTTCTTCGTGCGCACGCTGGTCGATCTCGCCCGGAACTTCAACCTGCCGACCGTCGCCGAATGGGTGAGCAATCAGGAAGAAGTGGAAATGCTACGCGGGTTCGGCGTGCAATATCTTCAGGGCTTCTATCTCGGCGAGCCGGTGATGTCGCTGCCGCGCAGCGGCCCGGCGCTGGTGTCGAGCCGGAACATCGCCTGACCGGCGGGGGGTCTGCCGTTACTTCTTGGACAGCGCCTCGATCTGCGCCTGCATCTGGGAGAGCTGCTTCTTGAGCTCGTCGAGCTCGCTGCCGCCAGCCTTCGCGGCGTCACCTTCGGCCCTTTCGGACTTCGGCTGATCCTTCGCTTCGCCGCGCGCGCCCGAAGAAGGACGGCCAAAGGGCGAGAACATGCGCATGGCATTGTCGAATATTTCGAGGTTCTGACGGATCTGATCCTCGAACTGGCTCAGCCTTTCTCGGCCGCCAAGCGCGCTTGTCACGCGGTGGCGCAGCTTTTCCTGCTCCTTGGAAAAGCTGTTCATGCTCATTTCCAGATAGGAAGGGATGAAGCTCTGCAGGCTGTCGCCATAGAAGCGGATGAGCTGGCGGAGGAAATTGATCGGCAGAAGGTTCTGGCCCTTGCCCTCTTCCTCGAAAATGATCTGCGTCAGCACGGAA
>JAJLKS010000103.1:0-2229 GCA_033838765.1 Alphaproteobacteria bacterium | reverse complement strand
CAGCGCCAGCGCGCGGCCGATGCCACGGCCCGACCCCGAAATCAGGGCCACTTTTCCTTCGAGTTTCGACACTTTGGATATTCCTTCGTTAAGCGAGCGCGACGACGGCATCGCCCATGAGCTTCACATCGCCGTTCTGATCCATGGCGACGAGTTCGAGCTTCGCCCGCTTCTCCCCTCCATCCTCGAAACGCTCGACGAGTTTCGCGACGCAGGTGATCTCGGAACCGAGTTGCGTGATCGAGGTGAAGCGCGCACCGAAGCCCCGCAGAGCGGTTTGCGGCGTCAGTTGCGTCACCAGCCTTCCGAGAAAGGCCATGGAAAGCATGCCATGCGCGAAGACATCGGGCATCCCGGCCGCCTTGGCGAAATCGATATCGACATGGATGGGGTTATGGTCGCCCGAGGCCCCACAATAGAGAGCAAGCATGTGTCGCGTGATCCGGTCGGCAGTGATGCGGCCGATCTCAGTGCCGGGCGCTGCGGTTGCAATATCGGTCATGTTCCTGTCCTCACCCGTTCCGCACCACGATGGAGCGGCGCATATCGGCGACATGGTCGCCCTTCTCGTTGCGGCATTCCGTATCCATCACGATGAATTCCAGCGCGCCGTTCTTCTTGTCGTAGATGTCGGTGATGCGCGAGCGGAAGGTGATCCGGTCGCCCGCGCAAACCGGCGCCCGGTAGGTGAAGCTTTGCTCGCCATGCAGCACGCGGCCGAGATCGACTTTCAAGAGATCGAGAAAATCCATCGGATTGTCCCGGTCCATCTCGAGGCAAAAAAGAAAGGTGGGCGGCGCGGGAAGGGAGGGATATCCCGCTGCCGCCGCGGCCGCCTCGTCCGAATAGACGGGGTCGGCATTACCCGTAGCCTTGGCGAAGAAGCGCAGTCGCCCCTTCTCCACCTCAGCCGTCACAGGCGCGAATTCATGTCCGATGAAGGAACGGTCGATCATTGATTACCCCACGCGTTCGTAAAGCGTGACGACGCAGGCGCCGCCAAGACCCAGATTGTGCTGAAGCGCGACCCGCGCGCCCTCGACCTGCCGCAGACCGGCCTGGCCACGAAGCTGCCAGGTGAGTTCCGCGCACTGGCCAAGCCCCGTCGCGCCGAGCGGATGCCCCTTCGAGAGAAGTCCGCCGGAAGGGTTGGTAACGACCTTGCCGCCATAGGTATTGTCGCCGTCCCAGACGAATTTCTCCGCGCCGCCTTCCGGGCACAGGCCGAGCCCCTCGTAGGTGATGACTTCATTGGTAGTGAAGCAGTCATGGAGCTCCACGACATCCACATCGTCCGGGCCGATCCCTGCCTGCTCGTAGACGCGGCGCGCCGCCTCCTTAGTCATGTCGGAACCGACGACCTTGATGAGGCTCTTCTCAGCGAAGGTCGACGGGAAGTCCGTCGTCATCGCCTGACCGGAAATGACAATGCTTGCGTCAAGCCGGTGTTTCTTTGCAAATTCCTCCGTGCAGAGAACCGCTGCCGCCGCCCCGCAGCTCGGCGGGCAGCACTGGAGCCTGGTGAGGTTCAGGAACATTTTCGGCGACTGCATGACTTCATCCACGCTCACCAGTGCGCGGAAGATCGCCCGCTCATTATGCTCGGCATGGCGGCTCGCCTTCTCACGAACCTTCGCGAAGGTCTCCGTCTTCGTACCGAATGTCTGCTGGTACTCATAACCCGCGCCGCCGAAGAGACGCAGCGCCATCGGTACATCGCTCGCGCCCTGGAAACTGTCGTCCGCAACCTTCAGGAAATCGCCGAGCGGATTCGGCCGGTCATTGAACAACGTACCGAGCGCGCCGGGCGTCATCTGCTCGAAGCCGAGTGCCAATGCGCAATCGACGATGCCCGCCTCCACCGCCTGCCGCGCGAGGAAAAGCGCGGAGGAGCCTGTGGAGCAGTTATTGTTCACATTGACGACGGGAATACCGCTAAGCCCCACCTTGTAGAGCGCAGCCTGACCTGCGGTCGAGTCGCCATAGACCCAGCCGGCATAGGCCTGCTGCACCTTGTCATAGTCGAGCCCCGCATCCGCGAGCGCGAGACGCACGGCATCAGCCCCCATCTCGTCATATGAAGCGCTCGCTCCCGGCTTCACGAAGGGAAGCATGCCGACGCCTGCGACAACCACACGATTGCCCATCTCGCTCATTCCTTTCTAGCTGACGTTGCGTCCCTGGTTTTCCCAGTGAGGACGGCGCAGTTCGGTTTTGAGAATCTTGCCG
>JAJLKS010000102.1:0-3099 GCA_033838765.1 Alphaproteobacteria bacterium | reverse complement strand
AACATCCTGCAGGAATATGCGAATACGAGCTCGGCAGGTTCGATCATCGCCTTCAGCAAGTTCAGCGAAGACCTGAAGGAAGGCGATCTCGGGCTGATCTGCAGCTTCGGCGCGGGCTATTCCGCGGGCAATGTGCTGGTGCGCAAGCGGGCCTGAACATTCGACCAGGCAAACAGAAAACGACAATGGCCGGGCTTTTGCCCGGCCATAGCATTTTCAGGACGCCGCCGCGCTATTTCTTCAGCGGCTCAACGGTGACGATGCGGAACGTCTGCATCTCGCCATCCTGTTCCAGCACCGACAGATATTCGCCGGCCTTGAATTCGTGGCGATCGAGCTTGAAGAAAGGTTCGTCACCTTCCCGCGTCGTGGCATCGTAGTCGATGACCCAGCCACGGCCGATATGGCGCAACAGCCCCTTCTGGTCCTTCTCTCCCTGCCAGAAACGGCGCACTGTGCATTCCTTCGAATGGGCTTTCCAGGCTTCCGGATCGAGCTTCATCTCGCCATCGAGCGGCAGGACGATATCGTAGCCATGCGCGGAAGATCCATTCGGGTGCTCCTCGTTGCGGGCGAGGGTCATGTGGACGTGATAAAGAGTCATTCAATTCAGCCTTTGCTTGCCTAGTGCGCCATGAGCACGGGAATGGTGGCATGCGAGCGTATGTGTTGCGTCGTGCCGCCAAAGAGGAATTCCACGAGGCGGCTCTGGCCATAGCCGCCCCTGACGAGAAGATCGGCCTTCGACTTCTCGGCCTGTTCGAGCAGAACCTCGCCAATGGCGCGGCCCGCCGCATCGAGAATATGCACATCGGCGACAACGCCGTGCAGCGCGAGGAAATCGGCGAGCGTCGAGCCAGGGCCCGGATCGAGCTCCTTGCCGCCGATGGAAAGGATCGTGACCTTCTTCGCGCGCTCAAGGAAGGGCATCGCCGCGTGAACGGCGCTCGATGCTTCCGGGCTGTCGTCCCAGCCGATGCAGACCGATCCGCCGGCAGGCGACATCGCCTTTTTCGGGGCGATGAGGACGGGGCGATCGGCCGTCATCATGGCGGCCTCAAGCGCAGTGCCGCCTGCAACACCCGTCGTGCTTTCGCCGAAGACGATGAGGTCCGAGAGGCGGCTGTGTTTTGCGACCACTTCATCGCGGCGGCCCGTGACATCGACAAACCGGACCGAGGGAAGCGCGGCCTCGCCGCCCTTCTCGGCCATCGGAATGCCCGCATCTGCGGCGGCCTTTGCGAGCGACGCCTTCACACGGGCGGCGGCCTCGTTTGCGCCTTCACGCGCGGCCTGCATCAAATCCTCGATGACCTGACCCGACACGCCATCGCCGAGATAGGGCAGCGCCTCCGTGGGATCGGCGCGGGCAAAGAGCGCAACAAGCTGCGCCTCGAAGGCCCTGGCGACGGAAAGTGCCGTCGCAAGGACTTCGTCATCGGCAGGCCTTCCGGCGAGCGGCAAGAGAATTTTACGAACGGACATGTGTCAGCCTCCTCTTTTCTGCGGGCCTTCGACGGCGCCGCGTTCCTTTCCGAGCAGCAGCACGGGACAACCGGCCGCCGCCGACAGACGCGCAGCGTCATCATCGTCGCCGAGCCAGCCGGCATCGACGACCAGAATTCCAACACCGGCTTGCCGCGCTGCATCGGCAATATCGGCGGGCGAAAGACCACGCGCTGCGAGACGCATGAAAGGCGCGCCGATGCGCACCGCGAGCGTTTCAGCGAAGGCGCTGCAGGCATCGCCCGGGCTCGAGCCATCGTCGATCGCACCAACCGGCCGCACCGGCAGGGGCGATTGCAGCGTTCCGCGCATTGCGGGCGCAGGAGGCACGAGGGCGCCTTTCAGGGCGGCGCCTCGCGCGACGAGAAGCACATCGGCGCGCGCCTCGCGCGTGGCGGCACGAACGGTCCGCCCCACTTCGCGCGAGCCCGCGCCCGGCGAACGGATGACCAGCGTGTCGTCTTCAACGGCATGTTCGGCCAGTGCTGCAAGCGGGCGGCCGCGGCGCACATCGAAGCTCCAGTCGATATGCGCTTCGGCGGCAATGCGCGCAAGGGTGCGTCTGGCGCTTTCTGCCTGCGCCTTCATGGCCCGCAACAAACGCTCCGAATTGAGCTCGCGGATTTCACCGGAAAATGAAATCTCGCGCGCGAAGGGGAGGCTCGCCAGATGAAGCAGATTTTCATCTTCAACGAAAACGCCCTTGAGCCGCGCATCGACGGAGGCTGCAAGCCTCGCCGCAAGCGCCAGCGCATCGCGCGTGACCAGCGACGTATCGAGACCGACGACGATCCGCGCCCGGGGCGCATCGCCATTCTGTTCGTTTTCCTTCGGGGCTGCGGCCATCACGCGCCCTTCTTTCCGGGGTTGTCATCCGAACGCTGCGCAAAGCGGCGCTGATTGTCGGCGAAAGCGGCGAGACGCTCTTCGGCACGGGCATAGATGGTGCCGGCGGGGAATTTGCCGTCCGCACCACGGATACCGGCAGGTGCGCCCATCAGCAGTTCGACGCCCTCCTCCACATGCTCCACAGGATAGATCGCAAA
Source organism: Alphaproteobacteria bacterium (assembly GCA_033838765.1). GTDB lineage: Bacteria > Pseudomonadota > Alphaproteobacteria > Parvibaculales > Parvibaculaceae > Parvibaculum. Next base: position 547 of record JAJLKS010000102.1, on the reverse strand, counting down.
CATGCCGCGTTCCACAGCATCCACCACATCCTGCCGCAGCATCAGGTGCTTCACGTTCGAGGCAGGGATAATGACGCCCTGGTCGCCCGTCAGGCCGCGGCGCATGCAGATGTCGAAAAAGCCTTCGATCTTGTCGTTGACGCCGCCGATCGACTGCACTTCGCCCAACTGGTTCACAGAACCCGTGACCGCGAGGCCCTGTGCGATCGGCGCTTCGGCCAGCGCGGAGATCAGCGCATAAAGCTCCGCCGAAGATGCGCTGTCGCCATCGATGCCGCCATAGGACTGCTCGAAGACGAGGCTTGCGCTCATGGAGAGCGGAATCTCGGGCAGGAACTGGCCGGAGATATAGCCCGACAGAATGAGGACGCCCTTGGTGTGGATCGGGCCGCCAAGCATGACCTCCCGCTCGATATCCATAACGCGGGTGCTGCCGAGCCCCATGCGAACGCGAGCGGTAATCCGGCTCGGCCGGCCGAAGGAGACGGCGCCCATGGAAAGAACGGACAGACCGTTCACCTGGCCGATGCGCTCGCCTTCCGTGTCG